>JAYRFD010001366.1:0-6043 GCA_041908565.1 Polyangia bacterium
GCAGTTTTTTTCGACCGACTACCGCGTCGGCAACATGGCGCAGGTGAACGCGCAAAGCGATGCCGAGCTAACGCTGTTCCGCGGTCGCCCACTGTCGCTGCGCGCGTCGAATCAGTTCCTGGTCACCAACGATGCGCGCAACCTAGAGATCGCCAACAACCAGACGTTCGCGCCGCGTATCTTCGACCGCTTGGCGCTGCTTGGCACCTATCGCCCTCGCAACGGCCCGCTTGAGATCGGCCTGAACGAGTCATTTCGCGTCGACCACTACGTGCAGGCAGAGCTAGAACGCAGCCGCGCTCTGTCGAACGACATCCAGCTATACGGCCAGCTTCGCGTCCTGCCCGAAACGGTGGTCCGGCTGGACGTGCGCTCGTCGTACGTCAGCTTCTATGGCAGTGGATCGCCGCTGCCACCGTCGGCACCGCTGCGTATCATCGCTGGCGCGCAGAGCATGCTGTGGCGCTGGCTGGGCGCATCGCTGTACTTGGGCTATGGCAACAGCCTGCATCACAACGTGCCGGCTGCGACGACGGGGCAGCTTGTCGGCAACGTGGCCGCCGCCAGCTACAGCGGCTTCGTTGGGGGCTTGGAAGCGCGCCTGCACCTGCTGTCGCGCATGCGGCTGTCTGCCGGGTACGCCCGCGACTTCTTCGATTCGATCTACGCGACGTATTTCGTCGACGACCGCCTTTACGTGCACTACGAGCATGGCCTGTGGCGCAGCTTGTTTGCGCGCGTGAACTTCGACACCTATTTCCGCCAGTACGGGACCTTGGTTGCGCCGCCGACCTTTGGCTATCGCGCCTATCGCAACGGCGCCACGACGCGCGGCGATGTCTTGGTCTCGCTGTCCGTTGAAGCCACCTTCCGCCCGCTTTCGTTTTTGGAAGTGGGGGCCAGCTACAGTGTCCTCGACAACGAGACCGACTTCGGCTTTGTCGACGGCACAGGCATCCGCAACGACGCCGCCTTCGCCAAACATGTGCTCTTGTTCAAAGCGGATCTGGCGTATTAAAAGCGCCAATCCTGACCGACTGCGGACCGGGGCCTGTGCGTCGGGCGGCGGGCACGTTTGTGGAGACGCGCGCTTCTCGATTCGACCGGTCTTGGCGACTGGCTCCGCATGCGGAACGCGATCGAAGCGCTGGGGTCTGTGGCTGCTGTGTCTGGCCGTTCTGTGCGTCGGTCCAGCTTGCCCGGCCGAGACCGGCCAAGTTGTGCGCACCGTCGAACGGCCACCCGTCGTCGACCTAAGCCTGGGACCCGCCGATGTCTTTGAAGTGCGCGTCTACGGTGAGCCGGAACTGAACAACACGTATCGCGTGTCGCCCGAAGGCGCGATCGACTTCCCCCTGATCGGTCGCGTCGGCGTCAAGGGCCTGACCGCGGGCCAGGTCGCCGACACCATTCGCGAGCGCCTGCAGAGCTTCATCAAGCAGCCGCAGGTCAACGTCTTCGTCAAAGAGATCAACAGCAAGAAGGTCACGATCTACGGCCAAGTGCATCACCCCGGCAGCTTCAACTTCGTCGAGTCGATGACGTTGGTGCAGGTGGTCAGCAGCGCCGGTGGCTTGACTGCCATGGCGGCTCGTGACCGCATCCGCGTGACCCGCGTTCGCGATGGCAAGTCCGACAGCTTTGCCGTCGATCTGCGCGATGTCTCGGAAGGAAAAAGCACGTTCTACCTGCAGCCCGGCGACGAGATCTTCGTACCCGAGCGAGTCTTCTAGTCATGCCCAAAGAGCCTTCTGCGTCGGCGCCCATACCGTCTTCCACCCAGGTCACATCGCCTTCAGAATCCACCGCGCCGCCTTCCACGTCCGTCGCGTCGCCTGCGGTCCATGATCTGCGCGGACGCCGAATCGTCGTCGGTGTAAGCGGAGGAATTGCCGCCTACAAAGTGCCGGATCTGGTTCGTCTGCTGGTTCGCGCTGGCGCCATCGTGCATGTCGTGATGACGCAGGCGGCTCAGCAGTTTGTGACGCCGCTGACCCTGCAGACGGTGTCCGGGCACCCGGTGGCGACGGATCTGTTTGATCGACAGCACGAATCGCCGGACTCTGAGATCGGCCACATCGCGCTGGCCGATCGCGCGGACCTGCTTTTGATCGCACCGGCGACGGCTGATGTGCTTTCGCGGCTGTCGCTGGGCTTGGCCAACGATCTGCTGACGACGCTGGCTTTGGCCTGTCGAGCGCCGCTGCTCTTGGCGCCCGCCATGAACGTCAACATGTGGCAGCACGGCGCGGTGCAAGAACACGTCACGCGCTTGCGACAGCGCGGCGCAGTGCTGTGCGGTCCCGACGCGGGAGAGTTGGCCTGCGGATGGATCGGCCCCGGTCGCATGTCCGAGCCCAGCGTCATCGTCGACGCGGCTGCCGCCCTGCTGCGACAGACGGGATCGCTGGCTGGACGGCGCATCTTGATCTCGGCTGGGCCAACGTATGAAGCCATTGATCCCGTGCGCTTCGTCGGCAATCGATCGTCTGGGAAGATGGGCTTTGCGCTGGCAGCCGAAGCGGCGCGCCGTGGGGCGCACGTGATCTTGGCCGCGGGTCCCGTCGCTTTGCCGACACCGGCGGGTGTGCAGCGAGTGGACTACGAAAGTGCTGCTCAGCTAGCGGACATCGTGCTTTCGGCGCTCGATCGGCAAGACCTGGACGGCATTGTGATGACGGCGGCTGTTGCTGACTTTCGACCGAGCCAGGTTGCTGCGCAGAAGCTTAAGAAGCGCACGCTGGGGGATCGCTTGACGATCGAGCTTGAGCCGACGCTCGACATCCTGGCAGAGCTTGGCCGTCGTCGCGGATCCGACCCTCGCCCGCTTCTGGTGGGCTTTGCCGCCGAGACCACCGATGTCATCGCCTATGCCAAGGACAAGCTGGCCCGCAAGCGCTGCGATGTCATCGTCGCCAACGACGTCAGCGAAGCCGGTTCCGGCTTTGGTTCGGACCACAACCGCGTGACCCTGCTGCAGCGTTCTTTGGAATCGGGAAGCGACGTTCTCGTCGACGCGCTGCCCCTTCTGCCCAAGACCCAGGTGGCCGCCGCGATCTGGGATCGCTTGGGTCCCGCCGTGACCCGCGTTGCGGAATTGAAACGCCCTTTGTCTGCTCCGAAGGACTCGCCGTGAACCCTCTGCTCTTGGAGTTTCCGGATCATTTCTCGACGGAGCGGCTGGATATTCGAGCGCCGCGGGCGGGCGACGGGGCCCAGCTGAATGCCGCAGTTGTCGAGTCCTGGGACGATCTGTCGCCTTGGCTGCCGTGGGCGCGTCAGCTGCCAAGCGTCGAGGACAGCGAAGTGCTGATGCGCGAAGCAGTGGCGCGCTGGCTGCGTCGCGAAGATCTGTGGATGCTGGTGTTTCTGAAAGGCACGGACACGCTGGTCGCATCCAGCGGGCTTTCGCGCATGGACTGGAACGTGCCGCGCTTCGAGATCGGCTACTGGGCGCGCAGAGGCTATGGCGGGCAGGGCTATGTCACCGAGGCCGTGCGCGGCATCACCGACTTCGCATTTCGCGAGCTAAAGGCGAAGCGCGTTCACCTGCACTTGGATGCGCGCAACGAACGCAGCCGCCGCGTGGCAGAGCGCGCCGGGTTCGCGCTGGAAGGCCGCTTGCCACGCCACATGCGGGCCCACGACGGCACGCTGATCGACATCGATCTGTACGGGCGCTTGGCGTAACGGATCGCTCTGCAGACCGCCCGATCTAGCCCGCGATGTCTTCGCCACCGTCGACGTTGATGACGTTGCCGGTGATCCAGCCAGCCAGCGGGTGGCTTAGCACCGCGACTGCATTTGCGACATCTTGCGGTGTCGTCAAGCGACCGGCTGGGTTGCGCGCGGTGGCCACGCGGATCATCTCTTCGTTGCCGGGGATCTTGCGCAGGGCTGGCGTGTCGGTGACTCCGGCGCACAGCGAGTTGGCGGCAATTCCGCGCGAGGCCAGTTCAAACGACAGCTGACGAATGTGCGATTCCAGCGCGGACTTGGCGGCCGACACCGCGCCATAACTGCCGATGACGCGGTGCCCACCCGCCGAGGTCATGGCAAAGATGCGCGAGCCGCGCGCAAGCAGACCGCGAGCCAGCAGGTCCTGCGTCCAGTACAGCAGCGAGTGCGCCATGACATCGCAGGTCATGTCCAAGTGAGACTTGCCGATCAGCTCGTTGTTTTCGGCGCCCACCGTCGGCACAAACGGTCGCAGGGTGCCAAAGGCCAGCGAATGAACCAGCACGCGCACCCGCGGACTGCCATCGTTCTGCGTCGCGGTAGCCACGCGATCGGCCACTTCCTTGCGCTTGCCTTCGTCGGCGGCGTTGACGTTGAAGAACTCCGCCTTGCGGCCCATGGCGCGGATCTGGCCGACGATGCCTTCGACATGAGGCATCGTGCTGCGGCGATCGAGGTGCACGCCGTAGATGTCCATGCCGCGACGTGCTAGCTCAAGCGCGATGGCTTCGCCAAAGCCACTTGAGGCACCCAGGATCAGCGCTGCTCCCTGCAGGGTCAGCGCCGACGATCCAGCATCCGGGGTAGAGGACTTGCTATCTGCGTCGGTGAGATGGTGCGTCGACATACCGCCCAGATAGCACGCCTGCCCGTCCGGCGGCACAAGAAAAAAGCGCGTTGGCCTTCGATCGCAAGCGGACGCTGTGAAGGTCCGCAGAACGGGGCCGACTTAGAAAGTCGCGGCTTCCTTCTGGGGAGGATCTTTCTTGCCGGCGTCCGCCTTGCCTTTGCCGGTCCCCTTCTTCGGCGTCCCCTTGCCCTTCTTGGGTCCCTTGTCTGGCGGCGGATCCGGGGTCGGATCCGGCGTCGACTTGACCTCGGGATCCTTGGGGGGCGGATCCTTGGGCGGGGTCGGGGTCTTCTTGGTCGAGGTCTCGGTGCCGTTGCCGGGATCCGTGTGATCGTCGGTGCCGCGATTGCTGCTGGAACGCACGATCAGTGCAATGACCGGGGCCAGAACGGCAATGACGATGACCGCGACGACGATAAGCAGGGTCCGACGACGTCCGGGGGCTGCCTGCGATCGCTCAGCAGACAGGCCCGCGCTGGGCATGGTGGTGTTCGAGATGCCGGCTGCATACGGCATCTGACCGGACTGAGCGACGGGCGGGACGCCCATCTGCGAAGCAGCTGCCGCCGCGTACGACGACTGCTGCGGCATCGGAGGCACGGGCTGCATCGGGGGGATGGCGTGCATCCCAGGATTCGATCGCCCCAGTGCTGCTGCGGCCATGGCGGCCGGGCTGTCGACTGCCCCCGGATCGACGACGACCGTCGGCTTTTCGGGGAAGTCATCCTGATCCAAGCGAACCATCGCCTCGGCCGGCTTGCTGGACGGTCCACCTGGGCGAATGGCCTGGATGGCACCGGCGGTGGCGGGCCGGACCGGACGCACCTGATCGTGGCTGCGCCCACCCGCCATATGGGCATCTGGCGGCGCTCCGCTGTCTTCGGCACGAAAGACCTGATTGGCCTTTCGCATGTCGCGGAGCTTTTGCAGGACGACGTTGGCGTCTTGCGGCCGCTGGTCGCGATCTCGCTTGAGCATCGAGGCCAGCAGATCATCGATCTGTTCGCTGAAGTTCTTGGCCGGAACGATGGTCGAGATGCGCGGGGCTTCACGACGCAGGCGCTGGGCCAGGACTTCCATGCCGTCGTCACCGACGAACGGAGCGCGCTGGGCCAGCATCTCGAAAAGCAACACACCGAGCGAATAGACGTCCGTCGCCGGGGTGACGGGGGCCGAGTGGATCTGTTCGGGCGCCATGTAGCGTGGCGTGCCCAGTCGCAGGTTGGCTTCGGTCACCAGGCCATCGTTGTCGGCGGCGCGGTCCAAAAGCTTGGCTAGACCGAAGTCCAGCACCTTGACCACCTGACCGACGGCATCGAACTTGGCCAGGAAGATGTTGTCGGGCTTCAGATCGCGATGGACGACGCCCACATTGTGGGCGGCTCCCAGTGCACCGGCCATCGCTTAGAACATGTCCAGCGCTTCTTGGATCTCCATCGGAGGTTCGCGGCGCAA
>JAYRFD010001367.1:0-8029 GCA_041908565.1 Polyangia bacterium
CGACGTGCCGGTGATCAAGGCCGACGGACTGGCTGCTGGCAAGGGCGTCTTTCTTCCCGACAGCCTGCCGGCGTGTCTGCAGATTGGTCGCGATCTGCTGTCCGGATCGCTGGGGCAAGCGGGGCGTACGGTTGTGCTGGAAGAGCGGCTGCAGGGCGATGAAGCGTCGCTGTTTTTTGCCTGCGCGGGTGCGGACTGCGTCGCGCTGTCACACGCCCGCGATCACAAGCGACTGCAAGACGACGACCGCGGTCCAAACACCGGCGGCATGGGTGCCATCAGCCCCAGCCCGACGGTGACCGCAGCGATCGTGCATGAAGTACAGGAGCGCATCGTGCGCCCGACCCTTTCCGCCATGGTGCAGCGGGGAACTCCATTCGTTGGCTTCCTATTCGTCGGGATCATGCAGACGCGGCAGGGCATCAAGCTGCTGGAGTTCAACGTGCGCTGGGGCGATCCAGAAGCACAGGCCGTGCTGCCGCGCCTTGTCGATGGCGAGCTTCTTCGAATCTGCCAGGCAATGGTCGGCGGTCGGCTGCGCGCCCTGACACCCCGCGTCGAAGCGAACGCCAGCTGTGCCGTGGTCTTGGCCAGCGCGGGCTATCCCGATTCGCCGCGGGTCGGGGATGTGATCACGATCGATGAAGCGGCCCTTGCGGCCAGCGGCGCGCGGCTTCTGCACAGCGGCACGCAGCAGGTCGGCGATGCGCTGCAGACCGCAGGCGGCCGCGTGCTGACCGTGGTTGCCCAAGGTGACACCGCCGAGCGCGCCCGCCTGCGCGCCTATCAAGGGGCAGATGCCGTTCACTTCGCAGGTCTGCAGCGACGGAACGACATCGGCAACCTGCGGAGTCGCATATGACCTTGCCACCTTCCACCGAAAGGCCCGCGATCCCGATGCAACAGACAACGACCGCGAACCTTGATGCCGCGACAGAGACGTCAGAGCCAGACCGCCCGGCCCGAGTCGGCGTGATCATGGGCAGCCAGTCGGACTGGTCGGTGCTGCAGCATGCGGCGACTCTTTTGCAGACGCTGGACATCGCGTTTGAAGCGAAAGTGGTGTCTGCCCATCGAACGCCGGCGGCCATGGTGGCCTATGCCGAGTCCGCCGCGCAGCGTGGACTGCAGGTGATCATCGCGGGCGCAGGCGGCGCTGCGCACCTGCCTGGCATGGTCGCTTCGATGACCTTGCTGCCCGTGCTGGGCGTGCCGATTCCCGTCGGTCCGCTCAACGGAATGGACGCGCTTTTGTCGATCGTGCAGATGCCGCGCGGTGTTCCAGTGGGCACGCTGGCCATCGGCGAAGCGGGGGCGTGCAACGCGGCTCTTTTGGCTGCCGAGATTCTGGCGCTGCACGATGCCGCACTGCGCGAGCGCCTTTCCGCCTACCGCCAGGCTCGGCGCGACGAAGTGCTGCACAGCCGCCTGCCCAGTGTTGCGTCCGGGGCCCGCCCATGAGATCGGCGGGATCGATTCGACCCGGATCGGTCATCGGGATCCTGGGCGGTGGTCAGCTGGGGCGCATGACCGCGATGGCGGCGCGCAGCTATGGCTATCGCGTGCAGGTCTTGGATCCTGATCCCGCGTGCCCCGCTCGCTTCGTCGTCGATTCGTGCATCAGCGCCGACTTTCACGATGCCCGCGCGGCGGCCGGCTTCGCTCGCGGCAGTGATGTCGTGACCCTGGATGTCGAAGGGCTTTCGCCCGAAGTGCTGCACGCCGTGTCGGCGTTTGCACCGCTGCGCCCATCTGAGTCACTGCTGCGCATGATCCAAGATCGCTGCCAGCAGAAAAGCTGGCTGCAGTCGCATGGCTTCCCAGTCGCACCCTTCGCCTGCGCGCAAGATCGCGATGAACTGCAGCGGGCGCTGGATGCGCTGTCGGCTCCGTGTTTCGTCAAGTGCGCGCGCGGTGGCTACGATGGCCGCGGACAGTTCGTCGCCGAAGGATCACAGCAGGCCGCAGCGGCCTGGGCCGCGATCGGCGAGCGTCCCTGCGTCGTCGAGACCAAGCTGCAGCTGGCACATGAGCTGTCGGTCTTGATCGCGCGTCGGCCTTCGGGCGAGCAGCGGGCGTTTCCCATTGCGCTGAACCATCACGCCGATCGCGTCCTGCGCTGGAGTGTCCTGCCGGCCCCCGAGCCCGCGGTATCCGAAGCGCTGGCGCGGCGGATTCAGCAGCTTGCCGCGGATCTGGCGAGCACCGTTCAGCTGGAAGGGCTGCTGGCCGTCGAGCTGTTTGTGACGACAAGCGGCGACCTGTACATCAACGAGCTGGCGGCGCGACCGCACAATACGTTTCACGCCACCGAGCGCGCGTGCAGCAGCAGCCAGTTTGAACAGCATGTGCGCGCCGTCTGCGATCTGCCGCTGGCCGATGTCTCGCTTCTGCGACCGGCGGCCATCGTCAACTTGTTCGGCGACCTGTGGCTGCACGGCACAGCGGGGGGCGATCGCTCAGTTGATCTGCCCGCGCTGGATCTGACGCAGGCGCTTTCGGTCCCCACCTTGCGCTTGCACCTGTACGAAAAGCGCGTGCCGCGGCCCGGTCGCAAGATGGGTCACCTGTCGGCGCTGGGCGACACGCCCGAGCAAGCCCTGCAGCGCGTGCGTTCTGCGCTGGAGCTTTTGGACGCGCAGAGCCTTTCACTGAAGGAGAACCCCAGGCGATGAACAGTCCTGCTTCATCCCAGTCCGATCTGGGGCGGCGACCGGACGACCTACCCCATGGCCCGGCGAGCGAGATCATTGCGCACGAGGCACCGCAGTACGCCCCGTTCGCCGCGCGCCACCACTTGATCGACGTCAGTGATCTCAGCGATGCCGAGCTAGAGCGACTCTGGCAGCGTGCGCGCGATCTGCAGGAACGCGATCGGCGCGGCATCTCGACATCGATCTTCGGGACGCTGCGTGGGCACGTGGTGGCCACGCTGTTTTTCGAGGCCAGCACGCGCACGCGCCTGTCGTTTGAGCTGGCCGCCCAGCGCTTGGGAGGCCTGACCCTGCCGCTGGATGTCAGCCGATCGAGCCTGGAAAAGTCTGAGACCTTGTCTGACACGCTGCAGACCCTGGCCGCGATGGGCGCGACGATGGCCGTGGTTCGCCATCGCGACAATGCGGTCTTCAGTCAGCTGGGACCGCTGCCCGGGCTTTCCCTTTTGAATGCTGGAAATGGCACGGAAGCGCATCCCACGCAGGCGCTGCTGGACGCGTTCACGATCCATGAAGCACTGGGTTCCCTGCGCGATCGAACGATCGTGATCAGCGGCGATATCGTGCACAGCCGCGTCGCGCGATCCAATGCTCGGCTGTTGGGACGCCTGGGGGCGCGCGTGCTGCTGTGTGGTCCCTCCGATCTGATGCCGCAGGCCTGTGATCAGCAGAGCTTTGCGGGAGCGCAGAGCGCCCCGCTGGACGAGGCCATTTTGCAGGCCGACGTGATCATGTGTCTGCGCGTGCAGCGCGAACGCCACACGGGCCCGGGACACGTCGATGGCAGCGCTACGCCTGGCACACCGTCGAGCGCGTTTCTGGCCAGCCATGGGCTGACGGTTGATCGATTCGCCAAGGCCAAGCCCGGCTGTCTGATCCTTCATCCCGGCCCGGTCAATCGCGATGTCGAGATCGCCGCGGTCCTGGTCGATCACCCAAGCTCGCGCATTTTGCGGCAGGTGCGGAACGGCCTGTACATCCGCATGGCGACCCTGGAATGGATCGCGGGGGTGCTGCCATGACGCTTCTGCATGCACCTCCGGTCCGTGCGCTGTTGCGCGGCGTTGGCTGCTTGAGCGATCGGACGACTGGCTCGATCCGGCACGTGGACATCACGCTGGATCATGGACGCATTGCCGCCATTGTCGAGGCGGGAGCCGGGCGTCCCGCCAGTCCAGGCGCACCCATCATCGATGCCAGTGGCTTGCTGTGCCTGCCGGGTCTAGTCGACATGCACGTTCATCTGCGCGAGCCCGGCCAGACGCACAAAGAGACGCTGCGCAGCGGAACGCAGGCGGCGGCGCGTGGCGGCTTCACCTATGTCGCCTGCATGCCCAACACGCGGCCGGTGCTGGACAGCGCGGATACGTTGCGTGACCTGCGGCGGCGCATCGCCGAAGACGCCGTGATCGGCGTGGGCATCATCGCGGCCGTGACCGTGGGCAGCGCGGGCGAAGAGCTGACTGACTTTGCCGCGCTGAAGGCGGCGGGCGCCGTCGCGCTGTCCGACGATGGCCGAGGCATCCAGCGCGCGGGCGTCATGCGGGCTGCCCTGCGTCGAGCCGGCGAAGTGGGCCTGCCGATCTTTGCGCACTGCGAAGATGAGTCGCTATCCAGCGGTGGCGTGCTGCACGAAGGTCACGCCGCTCACGATCGCTGCTTGGTGGGCATTCCGGCAGAGTCTGAGTCCGTCCATGTCGCGCGCGACATCGTGCTTTCGGAACGGACCGCGGCCCAGTACCACGTCTGCCATCTGAGCTGCGCGCAGAGCCTGCGCTTGGTGCGCGAAGCCAAAGCGCGCGGGCTGCCGATCACCTGCGAGGTCACTCCGCATCACCTGCTGTTGAGCGATGCCGACATTGTCGGAGATGACGGCAACTTCAAGATGAACCCACCGCTGCGCACGGCAGAAGATCGGCAGGCCCTGCTGGATGGACTTATGGATGGCAGCGTCGATGCCATCGCTACGGATCATGCGCCGCATACACCGACGGAAAAATCGCGCGGATTGGGTCAGGCGCCCTTTGGCGTGATCGGGCTTGAGACCGCCTTTCCGCTGCTGTACACGCGGCTGGTTGAGCCGGGTCTTCTGTCCTTGGCGCGCTTGGTCGATCTGCTGTCGGCGGTACCGGCTCGCTTGCTGCGCATTCCCGTGCCTGCGCTGACGGTGGGGGGCGAAGCCAACCTGACCGTGGTCGATCTGCACAGCACGCGGCCCATCTGCGATGCCGAGCTACGCAGCAAGAGTCGCAACACGCCTTTTATGTCGCAGCCGGTGCGCGGCTGGCCGGTCTGCACCATCGCCGGGGGGCGCCTCGCGTACTCCGAGCTTCCCATGCTTCCCGTGGAGGAAATGTAGATGAAGCTAACGCTGGAAAACGGCGACGTCTTTGTGGGCAGCCCGTTTGGCCAACCACTGAATCGCGATCAGATCGTCTTGGCAGAGCTGGTCTTTTGCACCGGCCAGACCGGCTACGAAGAGGTTCTGACCGATCCGTCCTACTTCCGACAGATCGTGGTGCTGACCTTTCCCTTGGTCGGCAACACCGGCATCAATCGACATGATGCCGAGAGCGCACACGCGCACCTGTCCGGCCTGGTCGTTCGCGAGGTTGAGTCGGTTCCTTCCCATTACCGCAGCCAGCTGAGCTTGTCGGAGTACCTGATCGAGCAGAGCGTGCCGGGCCTGTGCGGCATCGACACGCGCGCCCTGACGCAGCGCTTGCGCAACCATGGCACGCTGCGCGCGGCGTTATCCAGCGACGAGGTTCCGCACGATCGTCTGCTGTCGGCGCTGTCGGCTTCGCTGCCCCGCGATCACGTGGCGCAGGTCAGCACCAAGGTGCGGCAGCAGCACCCCAGCGCAGGTCCACACGTCGCGCTGATCGACTATGGCTGCAAGCGCGGCATCCTGCGCGCTCTGCTGGATCGCGGCTGTGCCGTCACCGTGTTTCCACACGATGTCTGCGCCAGCGACGTGCTGTCGGCGCAGCCCGATGGCGTCGTGCTGTCGAACGGTCCCGGCGATCCCAGCGCCTTGGCTGTCGATGTTCCAGCGGTGCTGCCAACCATCCGCGCGCTGCAAGAGCGCGCCCCGCTTCTGGGCATCTGTCTGGGGCATCAGCTGTTTGCGCTGGCCAACGGAGCCCAGACCGAAAAGCTGCACCACGGCCACCGTGGCTGCAATCGCGCGGTCTATGACCGCGACACCGGACAGTCGGCGATCGCCGCCCACAACCATGGCTATGTCGTGACGGAGTCGTCGATATCTGGCAGCGAGCTGCGGGTGACGTTTCGCGATCTAAACGATGGCTGCATCGAAGGCCTGCGCCACACGCGGCTGCCCGCCTTTTCCGTGCAGTTTCATCCCGAAGCCGGGCCCGGTCCGCAGGATCCGCAGTTCTTGTTCGATGAATTCTTGCGCGCGCTGCCCAGCCGGCGTGCACCGCAGGAGGCCACGTGCCGCTAAACCCAACGCTTCGCAAGGTCCTGGTCATTGGATCGGGACCCATCGTGATCGCACAAGGTGCAGAGTTCGACTATTCCGGCACGCAGGCCTGCCAGGCGCTGCGCGAGGTCGGCCTGCAAGTCGTGCTGTGCAACAGCAACCCAGCGACGATCATGACCGATCCGGTGTCCGCCGACGCGGTGTACATCGAGCCGCTTTCGATCGACTTTCTGGCCCGCGTGCTGCGCAAAGAGCGGCCCCAGGGCATCCTGGCCACCCTCGGTGGACAGACCGGGCTGAACCTGGCCATGCAGCTGGCGCAGAGCGGCATCCTGCGCGAAGAAGGCGTCGAGCTTCTGGGCACGCCGATGGAAGCGATTCGCCGCGGCGAAGACCGCGAGCTGTTCCGCACGCTGATGCACGAGATCGGCGAGCCGGTGCCGGAAAGCACGACCGTGCAGACCTTGGAACAGGCGCTGGCCTTTGCGCGCACGGTGGGCTATCCGCTGGTCGTGCGCCCGGCCTTCACGCTGGGCGGATCGGGCGGTGGCTTTGCCGCCAGCGATGAAGAGCTGGCCAATGTTCTTCTATCGGGTCTGCGGCAGTCGCCGATTCGTCAGTGCCTGATCGAGCGCAGCATTGCTGGCTACAAAGAGATCGAATACGAAGTGCTGCGCGATCGCGGCGGCAGCGCCGTGATTGTCTGCGGCATGGAAAACTTCGATCCGGTGGGCGTCCATACCGGTGACTCGATCGTCGTCGCTCCGACGCTGAGCTTGACCGACCGGCAGCACCAGCTGCTGCGCAGTGCATCGCTGCGCATCGTGCGCGCGCTGGGCATCGAAGGCGGCTGCAATGTCCAGCTGGCGCTGGATCCCAAGAGCGACCGCTACTACGTCATTGAAGTGAACCCGCGCGTGTCGCGATCGAGTGCGCTGGCATCCAAAGCGACGGGCTATCCGATTGCGCGCTTGGCCACGCTGATCGCCGTCGGCTTTGGCCTGCATGAACTAAAGAACCCGATCACCGGCACCAGCTCGGCCCTGTTTGAACCGACCATCGACTACGTCGTCTGCAAGATCCCGCGCTGGCCGTTCGACAAGTTTGAACAGGCCGATCGTCGCCTGGGCACACAGATGAAGTCGACGGGCGAAGTGATGGCGCTGGGCCGCAGCTTTGAAGAGGCCCTGCTAAAAGCGGTGCGATCGCTCGAGCTGTCCAGCCTGGATCACGTCGAGCTGCCGGCCTTGCGCGATCAGCCCACGCTGACGCTGCTCGATCGCCTGCGCGTCCCCACGGACGAGCGCCTGTTCCTGCTTTCCGAAGCGCTGCGGCGTGACGTCACGGTCGATGTTTTGCACGCGCTGACCGGGATCGATCGGCTGTTTCTGCGCAAGCTCGCGCGCATCGTGCAGACCGAACAGGGCCTGCACAGCCAGCCCGCTTTAGCGCCGCTGCCCGACGATCTGCTGTGGCATGCCAAGGGCCAGGGCTTTTCTGACAGCACCATCGCCCGTCACGGCCAGCGCACGGAAGCCGACGTCTTCGCGCAGCGCATGCAGCGCGGCATCACCGCCGTATACAAGAAGGTCGACACCTGCGCGGCCGAGTTTCCCAGTGAGACGCCCTACTTCTACAGCACCTTCGAACGTCCGCAGCCCGGCGGCCGTTGCGAAAACGAGGCAGCCTTGTCTCGCCAGCGCGCGATGTCGGCGACGGAAATTCCGCGTCGCCGCGTGATCGTCGTGGGATCGGGCCCGATTCGTATCGGGCAGGGCATTGAGTTCGACTGTTCGTGTGTGCACGCCGTCGATACGCTGCGCGCGCTGGGCTATGAAGCGGTCATCATCAACAACAATCCCGAGAC
>JAYRFD010001368.1:0-4805 GCA_041908565.1 Polyangia bacterium
CCATGCGCAGCGCATGAACCGCCTGATCGAGCTGTTCTCGCGCGCGCGACCCAGCAGCGATGCGTTGACGGCATATGCCGCCGCATCCGCCTACCTGATCAGCTACACAACGCACCTTGCGGATCGCGATCATGCGTTCGCATTCCTGATCTTTCTGGAACAGATTGCAGAGCCTGCCCGCGAAGGAGATCCGCTGCTGCATGGCTGGACGGCGTTTGCGCAGGGATCGTTCTGTCACGCCCTTGAAGCC
The DNA here is from genome assembly GCA_041908565.1 of Polyangia bacterium. Taxonomy (GTDB): domain Bacteria; phylum Myxococcota_A; class Polyangia; order Palsa-1104; family JAEUJZ01; genus JAEUJZ01. The sequence continues at coordinate 251 of JAYRFD010001368.1, forward strand.
GATCCCGCCGTCGCTGTGGCCCACGCGCGCGAGTCGATGCAGGCCTTCCAGCGAGCCGAAGCGCAGCAAGGTCAGATCCATGCGCAGCTGCTGTACGGACACAGCTTGGCGGCAATCGGCCAAGTGGCCGAAGGCGAAGAGACCCTGCGCAGCGCGCTTGGCCTGGCCCATCAGCTGCGCGACCGTTCGCTGATCAGCTTGGCGCAGGCCTATCTGGCCCACACGCTGTCGGGGCGCAACGACGCGACGGTGCAGCAAGAAGCCGTCGACCTGTGCCAGCGCCTATTGGGCGATCTGCCAGACCCACTGATCCGCGGCATTGCCCACGCCGCCTTGGCGCGCATTCAGCTGCGGCAAGGGCGAAGCGACCTGGCCCTGGCCACCTGCCGAAGCGCCGACGAGTCCTGTCATGCGCTGCCGCTGTTCCATCTGGCGCTACAGGCGACGCGCTGTGACGCCCAGGCCGATCGACGCGACTTCGCAGCGGCGCAGCACACGGCGGAACAAGCCCTGGCCGCGCTGGACGAGCTGGGGGGCGCGGGTTGGCTGGAAGTTCCGCTGCGCCTGGCCGCTGCGTCAGCCTATGTCCGTGCGGGCCAGCGTGTGGCAGCCCGCGAACAGCTGGCGGCGGCGGAGTCGCAGATCGAAAACCGAGCCTCGCGCATCGACGATGCCAAAGCCCGCCTTCGCTATCTATCGCTGCCGGAAGAGAACCCGCGAGCCCAAGCCCTTGCCGCTGAGCTGGCCCAAAGTGTGGAGAAAACTCGATGACGCCCAAGACCCTGGATGCCCGTGGCAAGTCCTGCCCGATGCCGATCGTCGCGCTGGCCAAGGAGGCACGTCCCCTGACCAAAGGGCAAGAGCTGGTGGTCCTGTCCGACGATGAAGCGTTCCCCGCCGACGTCGCATCGTGGTGCACCAAGACGGGCAATCGCCTGATCTCGTGCGAAAAGCTAGACGGTTATTTTCGCGCCCAGATTCGCAAGGAGTCGTAGTCATGAGCCAAGTCGAGCAGACACAGCCGCAGCTTGCAGAGCTGCAGAAACAAGTCGCGGATCTGCAGGCTCGGCTGGCGCGCATGGAAAGCCAAGCAGCCAGTCCCGCCGTCCCCGCCGGACTGCCCATCGGCACAAGTGGCACAGCGCAGGCCGGCACGGGCCAAGTCGATCGCATGTCGATGGTGGTGTTTTCGGGAACTCTCGATCACGCCATCGCTGCCTTCACCATGGCCACGGCCGCCGCAGCATCCGGCATGGAAGTCGAGATGTTCTTCACGTTCTGGGGCTTCGCCGCGCTGCGCGACCCCAAGAAAAGCGGCAAGAACAAGAGTGTCATCGGCAAGATGTTCGGCTGGATGCTGCCACGCGGAACGCGCAAGCTGCCGCTGTCGCAGTGGAACATGGGCGGCGCCGGTGCCGGCATGATCCGCAACATCATGAAAGGCCGCAAGGTCGCTTCCGTCGAGGAACTGATGGCAGCCGCAGCAGATCTGGGCGTCACGATCTATGCCTGCGAGATGTCCATGGGCCTGATGGGCATCAGCAAGGAGGAGATCATCGACTACCCCACTCTGAAGATCTGCGGCGCAGCGACCTTTATCGAACGCGCATCTGCCGGCAAAGTCACCCTGTTCATCTGACGCCCGAAGCCGGGCATTCCCCGTCGCTAGAAGCCGCCTGACATCGCCCTGCAGCAAGTGACCGGCAAGCCGGCTGAATGCAGCCGCCTAGTCGAATCGCGGCGCGGGCAGTGGACGCAGGATCGCACGCAGGTCGCGGGCGGCACCTCGGCGATCGGGCTTGCCGTTTGGTAGCTCGGGCAGCTTGGTTCGCAGGCAGCCCAGCCGTGGTCGTTTGAAGCCGGCAAGTCGGCTGGACAGGTGGTTTGTGACTCGCTGCCACAGCTGCGCGTCATCGCCCCCAGTGTCACCGCCGCGACTGGGCACGATGGCCGCAGCGACAGTGGCCCCCCACGTCGGATCGTCCACGCCAAACACCAGCGCAGCTGCGACATCCGGGCAGGAAAGCAGCGCTGCTTCGACCTCGGTCGGATAGACATTTTCGCCGCCGCTTACGATCAGATCCGTCCTGCGCGACAGCACGTGAAGCGCACCGCGATCGACGCCATCTGGCTGCAGAAAACCAATGTCTCCGGTATCAAAGGGGCGTCCATTCAGCGGCGCGTGGTGCAAGTAACCCTGCATCAGCGTCGGTCCACGCAGCACGATGCGCCCCGGCTGCCCCAGTGGCTGTGTTGGCAGCGCCGCCCCTGCATCGCCATCCGTTGGCCTGTCCGACACCGCGATATTCAGGGAATCGGCCGCGGACTCGGGCACGATTCGCAGATCCACACTGGGCAGCGGCTGTCCCGATCCCGTCTGTCGCTGTAACGCCCGATGGTATGCACCGACCGTAACCTGCGAACAGGCTTCGGTCAGGCCATACGTGCGCAGCACGGGTACACGCTGCGCCAGTGCCTGTTCATAAAGCGGCTGTGGCGTCGCAGCACCGCCCGACAACACCGCGCGCAAGCCAGCGAGCAGGCCCCTGTGATCTTCGCGCAACAAGCCCGCCAGCGTCGTCGGCACGACCGAAAGCAGTGTCGCCTGCTGATCTTCGATCGCCGCAAGAATCGACGTCACATCGGCGCGCGGCAGCAGAACAATGGGACGCTGCGCCAGCAAGCAGCGCGTGACGATCGACAGGCCGCCGACATGACACAGCGGCAAGCACAAAAGCCAGCGATCGTCGTCCTGCCAGCCCAGGTTCTGCGCACTGGCGGCCGCGCTGGCCACAAACGCGGATGCTGACAGCATCGCGCCTTTGGGCACGCCGCTGGTGCCCGACGTGTACAGGATGGCCAGCGTGCGCGAATTCGCGGGGACGGGCAGCGCCGCAAAGTCGGCCAGATCCTGCGTCGATGGAGCGTACGAAGAAAGCTCTGCCAGGTCGCCATCACGCAGACAGACCTGCGGTCGCGAATCGGCTAGCAGCACCGCGATCTCGGGCTCTGTCAGTCGTGGGTGCAGCGGGATAAATGGCGTCGCGGATTCGTTCAAGGCCAGCAGCAAGATCAGCGTGTCGACGCGATTGCTGGCCTGCACCGCGACGCGAATATGGGACCCAATCGGCCCGATGCGTCGACGCAGCGCGCCCCACATGCCAGCGGTGCGCAGCAGCAGATCAGATGCACGCAGCACAACTCCTTCGGCGGGCGCAATCAACGCGACCGCGCAGGCCTTGGCGCGCGCAAGCTCTCGCACCGAAAGCGTGTTCATATGCTCTTCCCTGCTGTTGATGTCGATGCGGATAGAGCTGTCGATGCAGACTTCGATGCGGACGCAGACGCAGATGACGATCGCCGCGCAACGGTCGCGACAAACGCCGCACGATCCGCGATGCCCAGGCCCGGCCCGCCATGCGGCAACAGCACCGCTGGCCCCACCGCCACGCGCGGTATTCCCGTCGAGGCTTCAGCCTGCAGCGGCAGTTCAGGCCAAGCCGCCATCACGGCGTGCCCCGCCAATCCGCATGCCCGCGGATTCCCGGGCAGCGAACGCGCTAGTTCAGCAGCCGCAGCGTTTGCCACAGGACCATCGAACAGGTGTGTGATCACGACGTCGATTCCACGCTGCTGCGCCTGCAGGGCCAGCCGACGCGCGGCGCGCAGACCGAATAGGGCGGGCTTGATCACCCAGACCGGCACCTGCTGCATGTACAGCAGGGCTTCGCGCTCGTCATCGACGCTCAGCGATTCATCTGCGGCCAGCGGCACCGGCGAACCGACCAAGCGCAGCAGGTCACCGGTTCCGGCGGCCACCGGCTGTTCGACATATTCCAGATCGAATTCGGCAAGCACAGCCAAGTGCGCTTCCGCTTCCGCCAAGGCATACGCGCCGTTGGCATCGGCTCGCAGCAGCGTTTGCCTGGGCACGTGGCGACGCAGATCACGAAGAAGCTGCCGATCGCGATCAAATACTGCATCACCGATCTTCACTTTGAGCGCGCGGAAACCGCTGCCGACCGCAGCGACCGCTTCGTCAACAGATGCACACAGCGCGTTCAGTTCCAGATCGCGCGCACGCGACGGACCGCCGAGTAGTTCGGATAGGGCCTGAGAGTCGCCAGATTCATCGCGGATCTTTTGCGCCCACAGATCGCCGAAGGCCGTTTCGAATGCGAAGCAGGCGGCAGGCAGCGACGATAAATCAGGCAACTCGGGCCACCCCTCAGCATCTAGCGGCGCCGCACGCAGGTCATCAATCAGTCCGGCCAGCACATGCTGGCAGTCCGCGATCGACTCGCGCGATGTCCCCGGCAGCGGAGCTGCTTCCCCCACGCCGATGCGCCCATCGGAATCGCGCAGCACCAGCAGCAGGCTGTCGCGATGGCTGTGCGCGGCTCGACGGCTGCCGACCGCGTGCGAAAGATCCGCCCGCCATTCCAGCAGCGTCGATGAATCGACGCGCGGAGCAGACCCCCGACGAACCGCACGCGCAGCCGAGCCCGACGACATCACAGCCTCGGCTGGCCCAGCCACAGCGCGAGGGCCCACA
>JAYRFD010001369.1:0-4144 GCA_041908565.1 Polyangia bacterium
AAGAGCGCCCTGGTCTTCGATGTGCCCGTGCAGCAGATCGTGACCATGCGGGCGGCGCACGCCTTGCGTCTGGCCTTGGCAGCGGCGCGGCAGCAGGGCATGGATGTCGTCGGCGTCGATGGCATCACGGAGAGCTCAGCGTGAGCCGGGCGCCCCATCTGCCCATCGATGCCGATCTGCTGCGGCTTTTCGGCGGCCTGCTGGAAGAGCGCTTCGGCCTGCGCTTCCACGACGGAAACATCGATCTATTGGAAGGTGGCCTGCAGCGCTTGGCGGCGGCGCACAAGCGCCCGGTGTCCGAGCTGCTTCAGCGCTTGCTGCTGTCCGATTCCAGCGACGATCTTCTGCAGTCCGTCGTGCAGGCGGTCACCATCGGCGAGACCTATTTTTTTCGCCACCCCGAGCACTTCGATCTGCTCAGCAAAGACATCGTGCCGGGACTTGTGCGCGCCAGTCGCGGGCGCGTGCGCGCGCTGAGCGTCGGCTGTTCAACGGGCGAAGAAGCGTACTCGCTGTCCATGGTGCTGATCGCGGCCGGTCTGCCCGATGTGCGCGTCCTTGGCTGCGACGTCAATCGAGTCTCGCTGCAGCTGGCGGAACAGGCTCGCTACGGTCGGCGTTCACTGCGCGCGACATCACCACTATTGGAACGCTACCTGCTGCCGATGCGCGAATCCGGCGAGCACGTTGTGGCGTCGAGCGTCCGTCAGGTCACGCAGTTTCGCTACCTGAACCTGGGCCACCCCGCCGAGCTGGCCACGCTGGGCCGCAGCGAGAGCTTCGATCTGATCTTCTGCCGCAACGTCCTTGTCTATTTTTCGCCCAGGCATGCGCTGCGTGTGATCGAACAGCTGCGCGATCTGCTGAATCCAGGCGGCTATCTGGTGCTGTCAGCCTTGGACGTGCCCGAGTCGGTGCGTGGGCTTGAACGCGTGCTGCTGTCGGGCGTGCCCGTTCTGCATCGCCCCGCCGCGCGCAGTGCAAGCGCCCATGCGGCGCCCCTTGGCTTGCCGCCATCGCCAGAGCCTGTGCTGCTGGCTGCCACTTCGACCGTCGATGCCCCAAGCAAATCACCGACGATCGCCAGTCCTCCGTCGCGCGACGATGCGGCAGTGCCGCTGCCTGTAGATCGCCTGTCTTCTGCTCCATTCCGCGATGCTGCGGTGGCGCTTCTGGCGGCGGCCAAAGATGCCGCTGATGCCGGCAAGCTGGCGCGCGCGCTGGAAGAAGTGCGATCAGCCCTGGCGATGCGTCGCAGCCCCGAAGCCCTGCATCTGGCCGGGCTGATCTTAAATGAGCTGGGCGATCGCGCTGCGTCCGAGAAAGCTCTGCAAGAAGCGGTCGAACGGTCTCCGGACTATGTGCTCGCCCACTTGAGCCTGGGCCTGATGGAGCGTCCGTCTGGCCTGCGCTGGCTTTCCGGTCGTCACTTGGGCGTGGTGCTGCAGCTTCTGCATCAGCGCAGCGAAGACGATCTGCTGCCCGGTCCAGAGCCACTGTCTGTGGGCCACGCCCGTCGACTGGCGACGGTGGCCTTGGCCGACTTGGTGCACAGGGCGGCCAGCGATGATGGATCGACCGTGGCCGATGCAGGCTCGGCGCGCATTGGAGGAACTCGGTGAGCTCGCGCGATATCGAAAACGAGCTGCGCGACCGCGCGTCCAGGCTGGCGCGCAGCACCGGCAACAAGAAGCCCATCAGCACCGAGTCGTTTGTCGCCTTTCTGATCGGCAAGCAGTGCTTTGGTGTGCCGCTGTCAGCGGTCGTGTACGCGGGACGGCTGCGTCACTTGACGCCGATTCCCAACGGACCTTCGCATCTCTTGGGCGTCACGGTTCTGGCGGGGCATCTGATCTCGGTGCTGGACATCGCAGCCCTGTTTGCGCTGCGCCGGCCCGGCGTCGCCGACGTCAACAGCTGCCTGATTATTGAAAGCGGTCCGCGCAAGATTGGCCTGGCGGCCGAGCAAGCGCTGGGCATCGAAGAGATTCCGCTCGATCAGATCAGCGAGATCTCGCTGGGCGAAGGGGCCGCGGCCATTCGCCGTGCCGCTTTCGTTGAACGTCTGCACATCCTGCTTTTGGATCCGCAAGCGGTGCTGAACGATTCGCGCCTGCAGGGAGATCGCCGCCATGGATGACTTGCTGCGACAGGTCATTCACGTCTACGTGCAGGAAGTGCGCGAGCAAGCGCAGCGCATCGCCGAAGCCTTGCTGCGCATGGAAGAAGACTCGGCGACCATCCCCGTCGAGATCGAGGAGCTGTATCGGCAAGCGCACAGCCTGAAGGGATCATCGGGATCGCTTGGCATCGGCGATCTGGAACAGCTGGCCCACTGGGTCGAACAGGTGCTGATGCCGGTGCGTCGCACCAACGCACCGCTGACGCCCGGCTTGGTCGATCTGTGCCTGCAAGCGATGGCCGCTGCGCAGGAACGCATTCCGGGTCTGTTGGCCGAAACAGCTGTCGGTCAAGTCGAGGTCGAGTCAGCGATCCTGGCGCTGCAGCGCGTCGCCGCGGCTTCCCCCGAAACGGCGCCATCTGCCAGCGATGCGCCCAGCGTCGCTGTGCCTTCGTCGGCGCAAGAAGCACGTCCCGATGGCGCGGCCCAAGGGGGCCGACCCGTCGAAGGCGGTGGAGGATCGGTCCTGGCGGTGGGCGACAGCATTGACGCGGTGCGCGTATCGATCGAGCACCTGCTGGCGTTTGAGCGCCGCAGTGATGAGCTGCGCGCCCTGCGCGGTCGTCTGGAACGGCACCTGGCCGAGACAGCCCAGATCTGTCAGGCGCTGGATCGCTTGGTAACCGAGTCGCGTGACAGCAAGGCCGCGGCCGATCTGCAGCAGAAGGGACGCGACGAACTGCAGCGCGTGCTGCGATCGGCACGCACGCTGCGGCGCGAGCTGGCCGAAGACACCGAAAACCTGCAGGCCACCACCAGCGAATTCGACGACAACCTGCGCATTATGCGCTTGGTTCCGGCTTCGCTGCTGGTGCAGCCCTTGACCTTGGCCGTGCGCGAGGCGTGCCGTGTTGCCTCGCGCGAAGCGATGCTGGAAATCGTCGGCGATCAAGTTCATGTCGACCGCCTGCTGTTGGAAGAGCTGAAGAATCCGCTGATTCATCTGGTGCGAAATGCCGTCGATCACGGCATCGAGTCACGCGAAGTTCGCGAAGCCATCGGCAAGCCATCGCGCGGTCATGTGCAGTGCCGCATCGAACAGCACGGCGGCGAGATCATCCTTTCGATCCACGATGACGGACGCGGCATCGATCTTTCGGCCGTGCGCAGCAAAGCGGTTGAGCGCGGACTTTTGACGGCTGCGCAAGCCGATGCGCTGAGCGAAAAGCAGGCCTACGATCTGCTGCTGCAGCCCGGCTTTTCGACGATGGATCGGGTGACGACGCTGTCGGGGCGTGGCGTCGGTCTGGATGTTGTGAAGATGGCCGTCCTGCGCATGCACGGTCGGCTGGAAATTCAGTCCACGCTGGGGCGTGGAACGCAGGTGCGGGTCAGCGTGCCGATGACCATGGCGGCCTCGCGACTGATGCTGTTTGCCGATCGTGACTGGGTCTTTGCGCTGCCGCAGACCAGCGTGTCGCGCGTCGTCTTGGTGCGCCGCGATCAGCTGATCTCGGTTGGCGGTCAGCACATCCTGCGCCTGGGCGGCGAAGCCATCAAAGTGGCGCGCCTGCGTCAGCTGATCGGCGAACAGGACCAAGGGCCATCGGGCCACAGCCTGCATGCCAACAGCATGCCGCTTCTGATCCTGCGCGGTGGGGGACCCGACATGCCTGGCGATGCCTCGACGGGCACATCAAAAAGCTCGGGCATGACGGTTGGTATCTTGTGCGAACGCACGCTGGGCGAAAGCGACCTGGTGCTGCGCGCGCTGCCGCCAGAGCTGCAAGGGCATGCTCCGCTTAGCGCCGTGGCCTTGCTGGCCAATGGCAGTGCCGTGTTTGTCTTGTCAGCGCAGGCCTTGATGACCGCCGCTGAAGGCCTGGTCGAACAGCCAAGTCGCGCACCGGCGCGGCAAGGAACCGTGCTGGTCGCGGATGACTCGATCACCACGCGATCGCTTCTGCGCAGCGTGCTTGAGGTCGGCGGCTACGAAGTGCGCACGGCATCGGATGGTGATGA
>JAYRFD010001370.1:0-1669 GCA_041908565.1 Polyangia bacterium
AGTCGGCGATCGTCGCGCCGACGGTGTCGCTGAAGAACGGCACCAGCGGCTGGTTCGAGCTACGTGCGACGGGCACCATGCCGACCGGCGGCAACGTCCAGGTCCGCATCAACTCGTCTGGGACGATCGAGGCCTACGTCGATCAGCTGTCCCTGCGGATTCCGTAGCACAGCCCTCGGTGACCTGCGCGATCCTGCGGGCGCGCCGGGGTCGCGATCTCCCCTCTATGCGAAAGGGGTCGCTGTGAGTAATCTCGCAGCGCCTACTTGAAGGAACCCACCATGCAAAACATTCGTACCGACGTCGCTGTGATTGGCTCGGGCCCCGGCGGCTACGTTGCAGCTGTGCGCGCAGGGCAGCTGGGCAAGAAGGTTGTCTGCGTCGAAAAAGAGCTGGTCGGCGGCGTCTGTCTGAACGTCGGCTGCATCCCATCCAAGGCCCTGATCGCGGCGTCCAAGCAATACGAAAAGCTGGCCCACGTCGACACCATGGGCATCTCGGTCAGCGGCCTATCGATCGACATCGCCAAGCTGATGGTCTGGAAGGGCACCGTCGTCGACAAAATGACCGGCGGCGTCCGTCAACTGCTGAAAAGCGCCGGCGCCCAGCTGGTCATGGGCAACGCCAAGCTGCGCAGCAGTCGCGTGATCGAAGTCGATGGCCCCGACGGAAAAGTCACCATCGAAGCCGACAACATCATCCTGGCGACTGGATCGCGTCCGATCACCGTGCCTGGTTTCGTCGTCGACAACGTGCGCATTCACGACTCGACGGGCGGCCTGGCCCTGCGCGAAGTGCCCAAGCGCTTGGCGGTCATCGGCGGCGGCTACATCGGGCTTGAGCTTGGCATCATGTGGGCCAAGCTTGGCGCCAAGGTCAGCGTCGTCGAATACACCGATCAGCTGCTGCCGGGAAATGATCCCGATCTGGTCAATGTTGTCGCGCGCAAGCTGAAGAAGCTGGGCGTCGACGTGCACTTGATGCACAAGGCGCTGCGCTGTGAAGAGACACCGTCCGGTCTGAAGCTGTGGGTGGTGCCGCGGGCATCGGAAGGGCAGAAGGACAAAGAGCTGGCGATCGACTGCGACCACATCCTGGTCACCGTCGGACGCCGTCCGAATTCCGAAAACCTGGGCTTGGTCGAAGCCGGCATCAAGGTCGACTCGCGTGGCTTTGTTCCCGTCGATCGTCAGCAGCGGACCAACATGCCCAACGTCTATGCCATCGGCGACCTGGCTGGGCAGCCCATGCTGGCGCACAAAGCGTCGCGCGAAGGCGAGGTCGCGGCCGAAGTGATCGCCGGTCACAAGGCGGAAATGGATGTCGTCGCCATCCCGGCAGTCATCTTTACCGATCCCGAGATCGCCAGCGTCGGCCTGACCGAAAAGCAAGCGGTCGAGCAGGGCCACAAGGTGCGCACCGGTCGGTACAACTTTGCAGCGCTGGGGCGCTCGGTCGCTGGAATGGAGACCGATGGCTTCGTCAAGATCGTCGCCGACGACAGCACCTTGCAGGTCCTGGGTCTGCACATTGTTGGACCCAACGCGACCGATCTGATCAGCGAAGGCGCCTTCATGCTGGAAATGGGCGCGTTCCTGCACGATGTCGCGCTGACCATTCATCCGCACCCGACGCTGGGCGAAGCCGTGATGGAAGCGGCCAAGGCGGC
>JAYRFD010001371.1:0-8114 GCA_041908565.1 Polyangia bacterium
ACCGAAGATCTTTCCCCGCATGAGCACGCCGAAGGCGCCCGCGATCGTCTGCGCGGTGGCTGGTGCTTTTCGGATGGACAGCACCGCTGGCCGGTATCCGACTGCACGGCCGAGGCCCTGGTGGCCATGCTGCAGGCCGAGCGGCAGTTTGGCCGTGCCATCCACCAGCCACTTTCCGTCGAGCGCTGCCAGCAAGCGGTGGAATTCTTGCTGTCGCGACAGAACAACGACGGCGGCTTTGGTACGTACGAACGTCGACGGGCGGGGGGGATGCTGGAACAGATCAACCCGTCCGAGATGTACGGCAGCTGCATGACCGAACGCAGCTACCTGGAATGCACCGCATCGTCGCTGCGCGGCCTGGCTGCAGCACGTACGGCGCACGGCCCGCAGTTCCCGGCGGCACTGCAGAAGTCGATGGACCAAGCCATCGCTCGCGGATTCGATCGACTGTGGCAGGCCCAGCGCCCCGACGGATCCTGGCCCGGCTTTTGGGGCATCAACTTCACATACGCCATCCTGCACGTCGTCAAGGCCATGCGCGCCCTGGGTGTGTCAGCGCAAGACGAACGCCTGCAGCGGGCCGCCGTCTGGCTGATTGCACACCAGCGCAGCGACGGTGGCTGGGGTGAACACTACAGCAGCTGCTTGACCGAACAGTACGTCGAACATCCGGAATCGCAGGTGGTCATGACCAGCTGGGCGCTCATCGCGCTGTGCGAGCTTTACGCCCCCGGTCTGCCAGAGCACCACGAGCTGCGCGCGGCGATTGAACGCGGCGTGGCCTTCCTGCAGCGCATGCAGCAGGCCGACGGCAGCTATCCGGAACAGGCTCAAAACGGCGTGTTCTTCGGCACCGCGATGCTGGATTACCGTCTGTACAAGTCGTACTTCCCGGCCTGGGCTTTGGCCCGCGCGGCGTCTCTGCCCGCGAACCGGTAAGGCCCCCAGCTGGGCGGTCGTCCTCTCCGTGCCAGCGCTTTGGCGCGCGGCGGCTTTGCAACTGGATCGTTGTCGTTGCTACGGACCTCGCACCTAGCGTATGACAGACAGGGTAATGAGCGAGGGAAGTCTGCTTCTGTCCATCGATGCCGCGCGACGTACCATCGGGATTTCGCTTCCGACGGTTATTGATGCGTTGACGGGACGTTATTCACACGAACGCAGCAACCAACGGCTGCGCGGCTGGGCCACGGGAATGATCGAGATGACGCGCACCACCCTGCAGGTGTCCGGCGTCGAACATGTGCCCAGCCAGCCCTGCGTGTTGATGTCGAATCACCAAAGCTACAGCGACATCCCGCTGATCTATGCGTCGATTCCCGAAGGTCTGCGCCTGCGCATGGTCGCCAAGTATGAGCTGTTCTACGTCCCGATCTGGGGCCGCGCGATGCGCAGCTCGGGCTTCATTCCGATCGTGCGGTCGGATCGCAAGAAGGCCATCGAAAGTCTGGAAGAGGCCAAGCGACAGATCGGCTCTGGCACGTATGTCTGGATTGCGCCCGAGGGGACACGTAGCCGCAACCAACAGCTGGGCACGCTGAAAAAAGGCGGCTTCATCCTGGCGCGCGATGTCGGCGTCCCCATCACACCGATGTGCATCGATGGATCGCATGCGGTGATGCCGCCGCAAGGCTGGCGCCTGCATCGCGGCAACACGGTGCGCATTCGCTTCGGGGCGCCGATTGCCACCGCCGATCGAGCGATTGAAGACGTGATGCAGGATGTCGCAGCGTCCATTGATCCGGCTCGTGTGTTTGCGGGCGAGCCGGCCCCGCCCCGGGTGGACTGAAAACAGCCGATGGCTACGGTCCACGTTCGCAGCCTGTGTGTCGACAAGATCGGCCAAGCCAGCGGCGGTCGCGCCACGCGCATTCTGCGGGATGTCTCGCTGGATGTGCACGATGGCGAACTACTGGTTCTGATTGGCCCGTCGGGCTGCGGCAAGAGCACGCTGTTGCGCTGCATTGCCGGGCTGGAAAGTGCGAGCACCGGCGAGATCGCCATCAACGATCGCGTCGTCAACGACGTCGATCCGCGCGACCGCGACATCGCGATGGTGTTTCAAAGCTACGCGCTGTATCCGCACATGAGCGTGCGCGACAACCTGTCGTTCGCGCTGCGCCTGCGCCGCATGTCAGAAGCCGACATCAAGCGCCGCGTCGACGAAGCCGCCAACTTACTGGCCATCGCGCCTCTATTGGATCGCCTGCCGCGTGAACTATCCGGTGGCCAGCGCCAGCGCGTCGCCATGGGCCGCGCCATCGTGCGAAGGCCACAGGTTTTTCTGTTCGACGAGCCGCTGTCCAACCTGGATGCGGCGCTGCGGCAGCAGATGCGGGTCGAGCTTCTGCGCCTGCACCGTCAGCTTGGCACGACGACGATTTACGTCACGCACGATCAAGTCGAAGCGATGACCCTGGCTCACCGCATCGCCGTGCTGCGCCAAGGTCAGCTCATCCAGATCGGGTCGCCGCGGGCCCTGTACGACGCGCCCTGCAGCCCGTTTGTCGCCCGTTTCTTTGGCACGCCCGAGATGAACTTGCTTCCCGGGCGCGTGCGAGCCGGCCACTTCATCACGCAGGACGACGCGCTGCGGCTGACAGCCGCGGGCGTTCCGGATTCAGATGCCACGCTGGGCGTGCGAGCGGAAGAGGTGCTGGTGCGCGCGGTCGATACCCCGGTTGATGCAACCGATGCCGCCGCCGAGCTGGGGATCGGCATCGTCGACGTCATCGAAGACCTGGGCAGCGAAGCGCTGGCGCATGTGAAGGCCGGGGGTCAGACCCTGATTGCGCGCGGCACGATCGCCGGCTTGCCCAAGGCGGGCTCGTCGGTTCGCTTGTTTCTGAACCAAGGACGCTGGCACCTGTTCGGTCGCGACAGTCAGCACCCTGACGAGGGCGCGCGCCTATTGCCCGAAGCGCCGGCAACGCCCAGGGTTCCAGCATCGATGGAGAAGCTGGCGTGATCACGGCCCCGGCGCTGCTGCTGCTGACGCAGGTTGTGGTCTGGCACGCCTACACCGGTGCAGAGCAAAGCGCGCTGGATCAGGTCGTCCACGAATACAACCGATCGCAGCACGATGTAGCGGTCGAAGCCATCGCGGTGCCCTACGGCAACTTCGCCGACAAGCTGCAGGCCGCCATCCCTCGCGGACACGGCCCGGATGCCTTCATCTTCGCGCATGATCCCATTGGCCAGTGGGTTGGTCAGGGTCTGCTGGCACGCCTGGACGATGACCCCGCGATAAACGCTGCGCTGACCAGCCTGTGGCCGCAGACCGTCCATCCGCTGCGCGAAGGCGACGCGCTGTGGGGTGTGCCGCTGTCGTGGAAAAGCTTGGTGCTGTTCTACCGCACCGATCTTGTGGCGCAGCCTCCGACGACGACCGACGATCTGCACGCGCTAACACAAAGCCTGCAAGGCCGGCGCATGCCGGACGGTCGCGCACGCTATGCCCTGGCGTATGAAACCGGCAGCTTTTTCTATCACGCCGTCTGGCTGCATGGCTTTGGTGGACAGATCATCCCGCCCGATCGCGGCATCCCGACGCTGGACACGCCTGAACAGCTTCAGGCGCTGCGTTTTCTGCGTCGGCTGGTCGAACAGCGCGACGTGCCCGAAGACATGACCGCAGTCTTGGTGGCGCAGTTCTTCAACGAAGGCCGCGCCGCTACCGTGATCAATGGCCCGTGGTTTGTCGGCGACATCGCGCCCGGCGTGCCTTATGGCGTGGCCCCCATGCCGCGGCTTGGCTCGACGGGCCGCAGTGCATCGCCGCTGACCAGCATCGAAGCCGGTTTGCTTTCAGCGCGCAGCACGCACCCCAAGCAGACACGGGCCTTCCTGGCGTACCTGGCCGGCCCCAAGGGGGCCTTGCCGCGCTTGCGCATGGCGCGCCAAGCCGTCAGCGAAAAGAGCGCGTGGCGCGATCCAGTGGCGTCGCAAGATCCCGTCTTGCGCGCCTTCTTCGCTCAGCTTCCCGAGCTGGTGCCCAGCCCCAAGCATCCCGCCATGCGCGCCTTCTGGGAACCAGGCGAGCAGCTTCTGCGACAGGTGCTGCGCGGCGTCGATCCACAGAGCGCGCTGCGAAACGCCCAAAGTCTGCTGCAGCACTACCTGGCCCCGCCGCCGCCCAAGGCATCGGAGTCGCCCTATCTGATCGCGCTGTCCTTCGCGTTGCTGCTTGGCACCGCCTGGATCGTGCGACGCGCGCTGTCGCAGCAGCGCATCCGCCGCGCTTGGCGAGCCCGCGCCGCCTATGCCTATCTGGGGCCGGCCGCGGTTGCCCTGCTGACGCTGGCAGCGTTGCCGATCCTTTTGGGTGCCGCGCTGTCCTTGTTTGCCTTGCTGCCCGATGGCAGCTGGCGCTTCGTCGGCACGGCTAACTTTTCCGACATCTTGCTGTGTCGCCAGGCCGGCTGTCTGGAGCCGCTGGGCTTTTACTTCACGCTGCTGGTCACGATCCTGTGGACCGTCGCCAACATCTCGCTGCACGTCGCCATCGGGGTCGGACTGGCCTTGGCTCTGCGCGATCCGTTTCTGCGTCTGCGCGGCTTGTATCGCGTGCTGCTGATCATCCCGTGGGCCGTTCCCAACTACATCACGGCGCTGATCTGGAAGGGCATGTTCAACCGCCAGTTTGGGGCCGTAAATGGCCTGCTGACCTGGCTGGGTCTGCAGCCGGTGGCATGGTTTGCAAGCTTCGCCACCGCGCTGTCGGCCAACATCGCGACCAATGTCTGGCTGGGCTTTCCGTTCATGATGGTGGTCACCTTGGGGCACCTGGCCGCCATTCCAAACGAGCTGGAAGAAGCCGCCATGCTTGACGGAGCGACCCGCTGGCAGAGGCTGCGCCACATCGTCCTGCCGCTTCTTTTGCCGGCCATGCTGCCTTCGGTTGTGCTGGGCGCAGTGTGGACCTTCAACATGTTCAACGTGATCTTCTTGGTGTCCGGCGGCGAACCCGATGGAGCCACCGACATCCTGATCACGCAGGCCTATCGCTGGGCCTTTTCGCGCGGTCATCGCTATGGCTATGCCGCGGCCTATGCGGTGCTGATCTTCGTCGTGCTGCTCGTGCAGTCAGCGGGCATGCGGCGAGTGTCGGACCGCGCGCAGTCGCCGTAAGGCGCGTGCTCAGCGCGGCGATCCGCTGCCGTCGCAGCGCGCGAGGATCTCTTGGACTTCACGCTTGGCCGAATCCAGCGACGCCGGACAGGGCATGGCCAACAGCAGCCGCGCAAACATGACTCGCGATCGTCGCCGCGTGGCGCGAATGTCGATGCGGCTCTGCCGCTGCGCTTCGATGTTGCTGCGACGCTTCAGCGGCAAGATCGAGCTTTCAAGCGCGAAGAACACACGCTCTGCCGCTTCCAGTTCATCACACAGCTTCATGCGCGCCCGCGCATCCAGCGTCGTCTCGGTGCGCAGCCGCTCGCTGAGCTGCAGAACTTTTTGCCGCAGCTCATTGTGGCGCTCCATCAGCTCTGGCGTCTCGCGTAGGCGGCGCTCGTAGGCTTCAATCTCCGTCGACAACTTGCGATCCTGTTCATCGCAGTTTTCGATGTGCTGCTGCAGGTTCAGCAGCGCTTGCGGCCAGCCCCCAGGCCACATACGGCTGGCCAAGCCAGTCGCACTCTCATGCAGGCTGGCGCTAGTCAGTTCTTCCAGTTCCAGCCGTTCTTGTGTCATCGCACGCACAGGCCGCTGCAGCAGCACCTGCGTCGGTCGCGCGGACCCACCGCTTGCCGAGTCGATAGCCGTCAACATCAGCGTCGGCCAGTCCTGACGCGCCACGATCTGCGTCGGGCGGCCCAAGCGATCGCTGATCTCGGTCTTGCGTTCGGCCTTGTTCACCAGGATGGTGGGTCGCTGGAAGATGGCCAAGCGCTGCGTGTCCAGATCCGACACAGCGGCCACCGGCACAGCGCTGGATGCACTGGGATCGTCGACGGCGTACTCGCGTCCCAGCCACTCTTCCAACAGTCGATCCAGGACATCGGAAAGCTCGCCAGCCGACGGGCGCTTGGCGGGATCTTTTTCCAAGAGTCGCGCGACCACGTCATCCAGCTCAGGCGGCAGATTGGGATCGCCAGAGCGTTCAGAGAGAAGCGGAGGCACGGCCTCTAAGTGTTGATGCAGCACCACATCCAGGGTGCCGGTAAACGGCGGTCGACCGACCAATGCGTCGTGAAAGATCATGCCGATGGCATACAGATCCACCGCCGGTGTGATCACGCCATCGTCTTGCAGAGTCTCGGGTGCGATGAACTCGGCCGTGCCGGTCACCTGCCCGACTCCGGTCACGCGATCTTGGTTGGCGATGCGAGCGACGCCGAAGTCCAGCAGCTTGGCCAAGTCTTCGTATTCGCCTTGGCGCACCAGCATGATGTTTTCCGGCTTGATGTCGCGGTGGATGACGCCACGGCTGTGCGCGTGCTCCAAGGCGCGCGCCAGCTGACTCATCAACATCAGGATGCGGTCCAGCGGCAGCGTACGCGTCGGGCTCTCTTGGATGGCTTGGTGCAGCGTCTGCCCTTCGACGTACTCCATGACCAAGTACGGCTCGCCGTTTTCGCCGCGACCGAAGTCGTACAGGTACACGATGTTGGGGTGATCCAGCAGGCTGTATGTGCGCGCTTCGCGGAAGAAACGCTCGAGCGAGCGATCATCCCAGACGAACTGCGGCTTCAGCAGCTTGACCGCCATCTTGCGACCCAGCGCGCGGTGCGTGGCGCGATACACTACGCCCGTCGCGCCGGCGCCCAGCGTCTTTTCGATCTGGAATCGCCCCGCGATCAGGCGCCCGATCATCGGGTCGGTCCGATCCGCTCGCGATGCGTCGCTGCGCTTGATCCCCGATGGCTCGACTGGACCCAGCATCGATCCCGAGTGATCGCGTCGTGATTCCTTCCGCGGATCGCGCCGACTTCCCGATCCGGTGCCGGAACCCGCGCCCGTCGCAGATGGGCGAGCCTTGCGATACTCGCCCGAGATCGCGCCCGGCAGCCCCCAGTCGTCGCCACTTACGCCGGGTAGTCCGCGCTGCGATGCCGGACGTGCGCCCGCCGTTCCGCTGCCTTGGGCAACGCCACGCAGATCGCGGTTGGACTGCTTGCGCGGATCGGCGCTGCCCCCTGCGCGACCGCCACCACCAGCCCGTCGCACGCCGCCGGGGTTGACGACGACGCGAACTGGAGCGGAAGTCTCGGTTGGCGCCGGAGCGACTTTGCTGACCTCCGTGATATCCAAGGATGCGCCTGAGACGCTCGACGGCAGCGACTGCACAGAGAGCTGCTCGCTGACTTCGACCAAACGAGCGCCGTCGGCTCGGCAGAAGCGCGCCTTGCCTTCGTACTCGCGCCCGCAGTCGGGGCACTTCAGCTTGGCGGACATGGAGGGACGCTAGCCTCCATCTTGCCGCGAATCCCGGCGAAAAGGTTGCCTATGAAGGGGACGCCGTCTTGTCGCGTCGCGACGCCTCTTGGGCCAGCTGAAGCAGCTGTTCCTCGTCGACAAGCTCGCCCGGATCGTGCTCTTCATCCTCTGTCTCGTCGAGGAGCAGGGCATCCAGCTCTTGTGCCGCGGCATCTTCCACCTGGCTGCCACTCGTCTCGCTCGGCAAGGTATCCGAAGCCGGCTTGCCAGCGTCGCCCACGGCGGGCGCAGCCGCATCCACAGTCGGGCTGGCCGGCTGCAGCGGAGCATCCGGCGGCGTTGGCTCCATATCTTTCGCTGCGGCAGCCTCGCTTGGCGCGGCCTGGCCCTTGGACGTAGTGGCTTGCCCGCGTCGTTGCGCAGCGGCTGCTGTGCCCCCCTGAGCGTGGAAGTAGGCATGCACTGCGGCCGCGGTCGCCTTGGTCATGCCGGGCACTTCGGCAAGCTGATCCAAGCCGGCCTCGCGAATGGCTCGCACGCTGCCCAGCCCGCGCAGAAGTGCCGCCCGTCGCTTGGGACCCAGCCCACGGATTTCGTCCAGCTGCGACTGCAGCGTGCGTTTCTTGCGCAGCTTGCGATGAAAGCCGACGGCAAAGCGGTGCGCTTCGTCGCGGATGCGGCTTAGGACAAACATCTCGGCCGTGTTCGGGCGCAGGCGAATGGGATCTTTG
>JAYRFD010001372.1:0-2423 GCA_041908565.1 Polyangia bacterium
CAAGCGACGCGGCGAGCGACGACCGAAGGCGACGATCAGCGCGGCTCCGGCGAGCGAGGTCCAGGCCAGTGAATAGCCCAAGCAGAAGCCCAGCAGGATCGCAGCGAGCGTCGCCAGGCACAGCGCGGCCAGCGACGGATCAAAGGCCGGACGCGGCAGCGAAAGAGTCGGTAGCTGTTGTTCTGATAGGTCCTTGCGAAACAGCCACAGCAGGCACAGCGCGACGACGCACAGCGACAGCACAGCGGGCAAGCCCAGCGATAGTACGAAGCGGCTGTACGAGATCCCCGACAGCGTGCCGATGATCATGTTCTGCGGATTTCCCGTCGGAGTCGCCACCGATCCGGCGTTGGCACCAAAGCACACGGCCAGAAGAAACGGCAGCGGCTTTAGGCGCGCGTCGCGACAGCACTGAACGACCAGGGGCGTCGTCATCAAGCACACGGTGTCGTTGACCAGCACCGCCGACAGAAGCCCGGACACAAAGACCACGGCGACCAGCAGGCGTCGCGGGCTGCGCACGTGCGAAAGCGTCAGGTACGAGACGAAGCGAAACAGCCTCGCTTCGACCATATAGGCGCAGACCAGCATCATGCTGAACAGCAGGATCAGCGTGTCGAAGTTGACGGCTCGGCTCAGGGCTTCGTGGGGCGACACGACGCCGCACAACACCATCGCCACTGCTCCCAACAGGGCTCCGGAAGGACGATCCAGATAGAAGCCGCGCTCGCGACCCAGGTGCGGATCCAGATCGTTGGCAACGTCGACGGGAGCCGCGCCGCCCGGCTTGGCAAACGCGATGATGCCCAGGCTAAGGGCGAAGATCACAAGCGGAATCAGCACGACGGCCTAGTCCCCAGACGACCGAATGCGTCGATGCTGCGCAGCGATCCCAAAGGGGGCAGTAGAAAACCGTCGACGGCGGGCGAGCGGCGACAAAGGTAGGCTCGGCGCGAGCGGCGGCAAGCCGGCAAGGACAACGCGAACCGCAAGCGACGCGCTACGAAGCCAGCAGATCTTCGCCGTTAAGCAGCTGATCGCAGGGCAGCCCCAGCCGGGCCAGGTCTCCCTCGGAAAACGGCAGCGGAGCGACCAGTTCAGTCAGCGGGTGCTGCACGCCGTGCTGGCGCAGAAGATCGCGCCTCACGGCATCCCAGCGCTTGGCTTGCGCCACCCAGCCGCGCAGCGCGGCGCCGTGGCCTGCCGAGTCGCCCGCCGATTCACCCTGCAGGCGCCCCGCTTCACGCAGCGCCGATCGACGCAGGCGATCGCAGGTGGTCAGAAGGTACTTGGCAGCCGGTCGCAGAAGCGGCAGCTCGCGGGCGTGCGTTTCCGAATCAGGACGACCGGCCGACAGACGCTCGATGTCGTCGACCTGGCAGCGCATCCAGACCAGAAGCTGCTCGCCGGCTCGCGTGCGCTCGATAACCTTTTCGACCGGCACCGTGCCACGCACCGAGTGCTCACGCTCCATGACCTGCAGCTCGTTCAGCAGGTTTCGCCAATCTGCGACGGGCAGGGTCAGTGTAAATCGTCTCGACATCGTCGCGGGGGCGCTGGCAGACACGCTCATGGCGTTGAGTCTACATCCGCCCATGGTCGGCAAGCTGCAAATTCCTGGTGAACCTGCGTTTGTCCCGGCCGCAACCCGCATATAGTGCGCTCAAGGTGCGATCGATGTCGTCTTTGGCCATTTCTCCGGCAACCAATGCGGGCAGCTCTGCCGCGACGGTGGTGACCGTCATCGGCGGAGGCCTAGCGGGCTGCGAAGCCGCATGGCAGCTGATCAGCGCGGCGTCCCGGTGACGCTGATCGAGATGCGACCCGTCCGTCAGTCGCCGGCCCATACCACGCCACTTTTGGCCGAGCTGGTCTGTTCCAATTCGCTGCGCAGCGACGATCCGAACACGCCAGCCGGCCTTCTGAAAGCCGAGCTTCGCGCCGCCGGATCGCTGATCATCGAGTGCGCCGATGCCACTCGCGTGCCCGCTGGAGATGCCCTGGCCGTCGACCGTCACCAGCTAAGCCGCCTGGTCACGGCGCGCCTTGCGCAGCATCCGCTTTTGACCCTGCGGCGGCAGCTTGTCGACACGCTGCCCGACGGACCCTGCATCCTGGCAGGTGGACCGCTGGTCGACGGGGGAGCCGCGCGAGAAGTCCGTCGCCTGTGTGGCGATCGCCTGTATTTCTATGACGCCATCGCCCCCATCGTCGAAGCGGACAGCTTGGACTGGGATCGCTGCTTTTTTGCGTCGCGGCAGAAGCGCCCCCGCCGCGGCCAGCCCGCGCCCATCCCAACCGGCGAAGGCGACTACATCAACTGCCCGATGACGCGCGACGAATACTTCGCCTTCGTCGAGGCGCTGTTGGCCGGTCGCAAGGTCAGCCCGCACGCCTTTGAAGAGCCACGCTATTTCGAAGGC
>JAYRFD010001373.1:0-7998 GCA_041908565.1 Polyangia bacterium
GGGCAGGTGTTTGAAGGACCGCGGCGCTTCCCGCTGAAGCTCTTGCTGCCACCGGCCCAGCTAACGCCAGAGTCCTTCGGCGAAGTGCTGGTCGGCAGCGAAGACGGTCACTTGGTGCCCTTGGCGCAGGTGGCCGAGATCCAAGAGCTAGAAGCCCCCGCCGTCATCAACCGCGAATCGCTAGAGCGCCGCGTCTTGGTCGAAGCCAACATTCGCGGTCGCGATCTGGTCAGCTACGTCCACGAAGCGCGCGCCCGCGTCGAGTCCACGGTGCAGGTGCCGCACGGCTATCACCTGGAGTGGGGCGGCCAGTTTGAAAACTTCACGCGCGCCAAGAACCGCCTGCTTTTGGTCGTGCCGATCGCGCTGGTCATCATCTTCGGCATGCTGTTCCTGATGTTCGGGGACCTGGGCTACGCCAGCGCTGTGTTTGCCTGCGTACCGCTAGGCATCGTCGGTGGCATCTTCGCGCTGCGCCTGCGTGGCCTGCCGTTTTCGATTCCCGCTGCGGTCGGCTTTATCGCGCTGTGCGGCGTCGCCGTCTTAAACGGCGTGGTCATGGCGTCCGAGCTTCGTCGGCGCCTGGCGCAAGGTGACTCGCTGGGTCAAGCCCTGCACGCCGCCACGACATCCAGCCTGCGCCCGATCTTGACGACGGCGCTGGTCGCCGCGATTGGCTTTCTGCCGATGGCGATCTCGACCCGCGCAGGGGCCGAAGTGCAGCGCCCGCTGGCCACCGTCGTCATCGGCGGCATCTTGTCATCGACGCTGCTGATGCTGCTGGCGCTGCCGATCTTGCTGCGGCGGGTGGCGCGGTCGCAGACGCCAGAAACGACAGAGACCAGCCCACCAGCCGAGCCCGCCTAAGCACCGCACAGCCCCGACCTGCGATTCTTGAGTGGACGGTCGACGCAAGCGCCGGCATTCGCGGTAGCATCGCCGCCGCGCGCTGCCAGCCGCGGGCCGGCGGTCCGAAAAGGTCGACATGCTGAACTGGCTTTTCTTCCACGTGCTGTCTGCGCTGTATCCGCGCACCGCTGACTTCCCCGGCATCGCCGACACCGGCCTGGCTGAATTCCTGCCGCGCTTTCGTCGCGAATCGGCGCCGCTGTTTCGCCTGGGCTTTTATGCCGCGGCGCTGCTGTTCGTGCTGACGCCGATCCTGACCGTGTACCTGCCTGTGCCCTCGTTTTTGCTGCCGCGCCGCTTGCTGGACCGACACGCCGATCGCATCACGCAGTTCCCGCTGTACCCGCTGCGCTCGCTGCTGCTGCTGTTAAAGGTCGTCGCTGGGCTGTGCTGGGGGGCACATCCGGACGTGCGCGCTCGCTTCGGCTTGACCCCGCTGCCCGCCGATCCCACCGATTGGAGAACGCAGTGAGCCACATCGCCTATCAAACGCAGTCGCTGGATCTGGAAGCCGACTACGTCGTCGTCGGGTCAGGGGCGGGCGGAGCCACCGCCGCCTGTGAACTAGCCCGCGGTGGAGCCCGCGTTGCGCTGGTCGAAGCCGGGCCCTGGCTGGATCCAGAGCACTATCCCAACACGGCGTATGGATCGATGCGCGATCTGTTCGACGACTGGGGCAGTCAGGTGGCGCGCGGTCGTGCTCTGTGGCCGCTGGTCCAGGGTTCCTGCGTCGGTGGCAGCACTGTCATCAACTGCGCCATCTGCGTGCGCACGCCCGATGACATCTTTGAAAAATGGCAGCGTGAACACGGCCTGCCCGACCTGCGCACGCCCATCCTGCGCCACCAAGACGCGCTGGAATCCGAGCTTTGCGCGACCCAAGTCCCGTCGGAAAGCTTGGGCCGCAGCAGCTCCCTGGCTCTGCAGGGCGCCAACCAGCTTGGCTATGCCAGCCGCGTGATGACGCGCTATGTGAAGGGCTGCTTGGGATCCGGCCAGTGTCTGCAGGGCTGTCGATCGCTGCGCAAGCAGAGCCTGAACCTGAACTTCGTGCCGGAAGTCCTGTCGCACGGCGGCACCGTCTTAAGCTGCGCGCCGGTATCCCGCATCCTTTTTTCCGGCAACCGCGCCACCGGTGTCACCGGACGCTTTCGCCACCCGCGTCTGCGAGCTCGCGGCGGCACGTTTACCGTTCATGCCAAGCGCGGTGTCTTCGTCGCTGGCAGCGTCACCTGGAGCCCCGTCCTTTTGGCCAAAAGCGGCGTGCGCCTGCCCGCCTTGGGCCGCTTCTTTCGCGCCCACCCCGGCTTTGGTCTGTTCGGCGTCTACGACGATCCCGTCGACCCCAACAAGGGCGCGACCCAGGGCTGGGCATCCGTTGCCTTTCGCGAAAACCCGGGCTTCAAGATGGAAACGCTGGCCATCCCGCCGGAAATGATGGCCTCGCGCTTATCCGGCGGTGGCACCGCGCTTCTGAACAAGCTGCGCGACTACCGGCACCTGGCCATGTGGGTGATCGCCGTGCGGGCCGAGTCTGTCGGCACCGTGCGTCCGGGTCTTTTGGGCCGACCCGTCGTGCGCTACAGCGCCGATCGCGCCGACATGGAACGCGTGCGCAAAGGCCTGGCGCAAGTCGCCCGCACCCACTTCGCCGCCGGGGCCCGTCGCGTGCTGCCCGTGATCTATGGCCTGCCCTATTCCATCGGTCCCGATGAAGTGCGCGTGATCGAAGAAGGCCCGCTGGATCCGCGCGCGTACATCTCGATCCTTTCGCACTTGTTTGGCGGCTGCGTCATGGGCCGCGACCCAGCGACCAGCGTCGTTGACGACGGCGGACGCGTGCACGGCCATCAGGGCCTGTGGGTCGCCGATGCCTCGGTCATCCCCACCAACCTGGGCGTAAACCCCCAGCACACGATCATGGCGCTGGCCCGCCACTTCGCGCAGACCGAACTCGCTGCGCGTTGAAACGCAGCGGCACCGCAGAGAAGAACGCGCAGAACTTGGCCCTCGCCCTGGTCGCACGACGGCGACGAGTCGAAAGCGGAAACAGGTCCATCCCGCCGGTTTTCTCAATCGATGTAGATGCGGCCGCCCGCGGGACCACCGGGGTAGTGGCAGGCAGCGCAGTCGATGGGAGGAAGCTGGGGCTGCTGCATTTCGCGCGGGGGCTTGCCCGGCACGCGAACGCGCGCACGCAGTGGCTGCGATCCGATCGAGTCTGCCGTGAAGAAGTTGCCGCTGCGGTTGGTGCGCAGGCTGGTGACCACCACGCCATTTGCATCGACTCGTTCGACCTGCGCTCCGTCGACGCCATTGCTGTTGCAGTCCGATCCAGGGCTTGCGTACACCGTGCCGCCGGAGACCACGCCGCTCTTGGGCTGTTGTTCGATCGCTTTCAGCCAAAGATCGCGCGCTTCGTGCAGCGCTACGTGGGCGGCGTCAGTGCGGAGGTCGATGATCTGGTGCAGACCACCTTTCTGGAAGCGCTGCGAGCCGCGGCATCGTTTCGCCAGCAGTCGAGCGTGCAGACGTGGCTGTTTGGCATCGCTGCCAACGTGGCGCGCAACCCCATTCGCGCCAACACACGACGTCGCGCATTTCTGAAGCGCGCATCCAGCGAACCGAGCAGAAGACCGAGCCATCATGAGCAGCTGTCCTTCTGAAGTTCGACTGACGCAGGCGCTGTCGGAAGGCATGGACGGCCCGCTTGCTGCGCATGTCCACAGCTGTGGTTCGTGCCAGCAGGTGCTTGCGGATCTGCGACCCATCGTCGAACTGGCCCCGGCGCTGCCCTATGTCGCGCCGTCGGAACAAGAGCGCGTGGCCGCGCGTGAACGCTTGCTGCATGACGCGCGCAGCGTGCATTCAAAGCCAACGCCATGGACCGTGATGCCGCCATGGCTGGCCGCCGCCGCCGTGCTCT
Organism: Polyangia bacterium; assembly: GCA_041908565.1. Taxonomy (GTDB): domain Bacteria; phylum Myxococcota_A; class Polyangia; order Palsa-1104; family JAEUJZ01; genus JAEUJZ01. The sequence goes on from JAYRFD010001373.1 coordinate 3,836, forward strand.
TGATCATCTTGGGCGTCGCCCGACGGCCCAAGCCCAGGACAACCGTTGCCTTGCACGGACGCGTCGATGCGCTGGGCCCCGCGCGCTTCGCGCATCAGGGTCCGCCTGCCGATGAGATCGTTCGACTTGCCGACGGCACCATCTTGGTCGAAGTGTCTCTGCTTTCGCCCGGTGAACGCTTTCGCGTCGTGACCGGCGCAGATGAAATCGAAGTCCGCGGCACCTTGTTTGAAGCCACGGCGGCGGCCGAGCGCCTGCAAGCCGTGCGCGTGCTGCGCGGCGTGGTCGAAGTCCATCCGCACGGCGGTGCCATGCAGCGCCTTACAGTCGGCGAACGCTGGCATGCGGCCGCGGTCACGCGAGCCGACCCGCCCTCGCCCACTGTGGCGCCCGCCTTAAAACCGATCGCGACCGTTCGACCGTCCGTCCCGACGACGCCTGCCGCCCCGGTGCGGGCGATCGCGTGCGTCTCTGGGGTGCCAGATGCCGGGCATGCAGACGATTCGCCAGCCCCGGCATCGCCTGCACCTACCCCGGAAGAGCGCTCGTTTGCAGAGGGCATGGATGCTCTGCGCGCCGGTCCATACAGCACAACCGCCGCGGCGTTTGAACGCACGGGGCAGGTGGCCGGCAACCTGAGCATGGCGGAAGACGCGCGCTATTTCCGCGCCACTGCACTCGCTCGCGCGGGACGGGCAGCGTCGGCCATCGCAGCGATGGAAGAGTCTCTGAAACGCCACGCCGCATCGGCTCGGGCCGGCGAGATCTCATCGATCTTGGGCTGGCAGCTTTTGGATCGCGGCGCCATCGACGCTGCCGAGGCGCGCTTTCGCGCGGCCCTTTCGGACCGCCGCGCAGAAGTTCGCAAGAGCGCAGAAAAAGGAATCCACGCGATCCAGTCCCTGCAAAAGCCCCGCTGAACGGATCGAGCTTCGTTCTTAGCGCGCCAGGACCCAGTCGCCTTTGTCGGTCTTGCGGAACCACAGGCGGAACGAGACTTCGGTGGGGCCACGCGACGTACCGCCGTGCCCGCCGGGAACGTCGCCCTGCGCATTGAGGATGGGGTGGCGAATCGACAGAAGCTCTGCCAGGTGATCGTTGCCGAAGATGCGCATCGCCGTCGGCTGGGCCAGCCGGCCAAACTGCAGCACATCGTCGGGTTTTTGATTGCGCCCGGCCGCGATGTCGCAGATGCGCGTCACCTTGCCCGACTGCAGGCCCATATTTTTTAATGCCTGTTGATACGATGCAGTGCCTTCAAACTGCTTTTCAATTTCCTTGCAGTCTTTCCGTTTAATCGCATCATGCAGCTTTTTATATGCTAACAAAAGCGAGGCCCGCGTCGCTTCGTTGTCTTCGATGCGCGCCCCCGACAGCCAGTCCCAGGCCGGCAGATCCATGTCCAGCTGGAAGGCAAAGCGCTTGGGGTTCTTGGCGGTCAGGATCTCGCCTGCCGCGACGCTGCCGACGCGCTTGCCGTTTTCCTGCATGGCTTCGGGAGCAGCGGTCTCGGCCAGATACAGCTCGACCCCCAAGGGGCGCTTTTCGCTTTCGTCCAGCTGCGTGACCTCAATCGTATTTTCCCCTTTCTTTAGATAATACTGAAAGATGGGAAAATAGTCTTTTGGCTTAAACAGATCCACACCTACTTCTTTGCCAATTTCCGTCGGATCATGCCACGAACCATTAGCCACTAAAAATCCATTGATAGATACTGCATAGTGGTTTTCGCCGCCCTTTTGGGTCTTCATCTGCAGCGAAGGCACGCGCTTCAAAGCCGATGCCGGGGCCGGTGCAGAGGCAGCCGGCGGCGCTGCCGCGGCGGGCTGCGACAGCAAGGACAGACCCAGCAGCGCGCCCAGGACAGCGCGCCGATTCGGACGGCCAGCATTCACAAAAGAAGGGGTCGATTTCACCGATGTCTCCGATGGTTCGTGCGGTTCCGTGGATGGTGGATGGCGGATGGTGGATGGTGGATGGTGGATGTCAGACGCGCTGCGCTCGCCGTATGCCAAGGCGATGCAGCCGGCTTAGTTGCGGCCTAGCTCGACTTCGACGCTCTCGCCCTCTTGCGGTGGGCTGTGACTGCCGTCTTTTTGGAAGCGGACTTCCACCGCGGTATACGAGACCTTGCGAGACTTGCCGTGGTGCGCGCCGTGAAAGTAGCGCAGCAGCAGCCCACCGTCGTCGGTCGCGCTGCCCTGCGGTGGGGCGAAGACCTTGCCCGTCGGCCACTGCGCCGGCTGCGTGCGCAGGACCACATCGTCTTCCCCTTCGGTCAGCCAGGAAAGCGCTAGCTGCTGTCGCTGCGCCAGATCCGCCTGGGCCCAGCCCGCCGAAGCCAGCGCCTGCCGAGCGACATCGGGCGGATCCAGCTGGCAGTTCACAATCACGTGGCGATAGCGACAGCCGCGGTCGTAGGCAAAGTGTCCGACGCGCACCAAGCCGGGAAACACCGCCGATCGCTCGATGCACTCGTGCTTTGTATCCAGCTCTTCGTTGGTGAGCTTGTGGTAAAGCGCCCGCACCGCGTCGTTGCTGCTGACATCGCAGGCAGGCGCCCGCTTGCAGCCAGCCAGCGTGCTTGCCCCCAAAAGCCCCAGGCACAGCCAGCCGATCGTCTTTCGCATCGCACCATCGTATCAAGCTTGCGGGCCGCGGTCGCCCTTCGCACGCGCGAGGCATTTTCCGTCGGCTGGCGGCATCCGGGAATGCACGGCGACCCGGCCCCACCGTCCGGCGACAAGGCGCGGAGAATGCACAGGCCGCATCGGTCGAACACACCGCGAGGCCACGGGTCCGCGACAAGAGATTTGCTTGCCGCCGGCCAAACACGCGATGATCACAAGCTATGACGTCGTCGTTTCGCCGAACCCACCTTTTGATGGCTCGCGCTTCGTTGATCTCTGTCGGTACCTTGGGTCTGCTGGCCCTGCCCAGCCTGTCTTTGGCCCAGCAGCCCGCCCCGCCGACGGTGCAAGCCCCGGCGGCCCAGCCGGCGCCGCGCTGGCAGCCCGATCTGACGCCGCCTGGCGCCAGTGCGCCGCCCGTGCAAAGCGCCGCGCCGCAGCCCGCCATGGGCTACGGCCCGCTAAGCCCGCCCGCCGCTGCGGTCCAGGCCCTGCCCCCCGTCGTGTCGCCCGAGCCCGTCATGCCGCCGCCGCCGGCCCTGCCCGTCGAGCCACCGCGGCCTTTGCCTGAACCGACCGGCGAGACGCTGCCGCCGCCGCCGCCGATTCGACCGATCTTGATTTCCAAGGCGGTGCCGCGCGCGCTGTTTCTGACGGTGGGCTGGACGTATACGCCGTCCAATTCGCTGCCCATCAACTCGACCCCGGGCGACATGAAGCCGCAGACCCTAAACGGCATCAACATCGACGGCGCCTTGCTGTGGCAGGTCCGCGGCTTCGACGGCATCGCCTGGCCGGCCTGGATCGGCTTTATGCCCAGCTTCTATTACTACTTTGGCGACGCCGGCCAGCGCGACTTTCTGGGCATGGGCTATGGCATCTACGTCAAGCACGCCCTGTGGCCGCGCGAGCGCTACCGTCTGTTCTTTGCCTACGGCCTGGGCGCGACGCAGACCTGGGTGCGCGGGCTCGACAGCCGCGGCATCGGCCACCTGACGCGCCTGGCGGTCGGCATGGATGTCCACCTGCGCAAGTGGCTGCAGCTGACCTTCGAGTTTTCCTATCGCTTCTACAACCTGCCGATGCTCAAAGTGAACCAGACCGACGCCGCCGGTTACGACTTCCACAGCCTGAACCTGCAAGCCGGCCTGTGGTTTGGCCGATAGCCGCGGTCGCCGATCGAGCAGTCAACCACCGCACCGCCGCCCAACCCTCACACGAACAACGACAACTCCGTTACAATCAATCAATATGCATTGATTGATTGATTCGTTTATCGTTCTACATCACGCTTGCTGCGCGGCAGGCAGTGGGCGCGCAGTACGGCGTCCAGCGTGCTGCCCAGGGGCTGGCAGACGTACGGCAGTCCGCGGGCCAGGCAGAAGGCGCGCACCGTCGGGACGGCGCGGCGAAGTTGATGCCGCGGCAGGCTATGTAATCCCTAAAAAAGAATTCCAACTTTGCCGAAGAGATCGATATACGCACCGACCTGCGCGGCGACGCCGACCACGACTGCGGAAAGCTCTCGCAAGA
>JAYRFD010001374.1:0-3572 GCA_041908565.1 Polyangia bacterium
AGTGGGCGCAGGTTCCCGAAGTGGTCGAGCGTTTTCGTCGCGAAGCCCAGGTGACGCAGAAGATCGACCACCCGCACGTCGCCAAGATCTTCGACTACACCGAGCTTGACGACGGCGTGCCCTGCATCGTCATGGAATACCTGCCGGGTAATGCGCTGCGCGATCAGCTTGAGCACGCGCGCATTGGCCCCAAGCCGGCGACCAAGGTCTTGATCGACATCGCGGATGCTTTGGCCGCTGCTCACAAAGCGGGCGTGGTCCATCGCGATCTCAAGCCGGACAACATTCAGCTTGTCGAACGAGATGGCACTCCGTTTTATCCGGTAGTGCTGGACTTCGGCGTCGCCAAGTTCCTGGATGCGGCGGAGAAGCTGACCATGACCGGAGCGCTTTTGGGGACGCCGATTTACATGTCGCCCGAGCAGTTCCGCGGTGAGTCGAACCTGGGGCCTCCATCGGACGTCTATGCGTTCGGCGTGCTGGCTTATGAGCTTTATGCGGGGCGCCCACCGTTTACTGGGCAGACCTTTGCTGAGCTCGCCCTGGCGCATACCAACAAGCCGGCGCCGCCGCTGCCAGGGGTCGATAAGCCCCTGTCGGACTTGCTGCTGCGCTGCTTGGACAAGGACCCAGCCCGCCGACCCAAGGCCGAAGCGATTGCCAATGCTCTGCGCGCGATTTCAGCCGGGCTACCGACGGGCGATACGCTGGCCAACGAACCTGAGATCGATCCGTTCGCGGCAACCGGCGCTGGTAGCTCTGCGGCGCTGGCCGAGACGATCCGTGCGACGGTCGCCTCGGTCAACAAGACGACGCCGGTTGCGCCCGCCAAGGCGAATCCGTCCTCGAATTCGACCTTGCTGCTGGCGTTGCTGGTCTTTGTGTTGACGTCGGGCTTGGGCCTAGCGGTCTACTTCTTCTTGCTGTAGTCCGCATCGGTCCGTGCAGCGCAGGTTCGCCAGCGCCGCGCCTTGGCCGTTAGGCGCCTCGCGCCAGCCACGCTTCTTTGCGTAGCGCCGCGTCCAGCAAGAAGAACAGGGCGAACAGCCCATCTTCGAGCGAACACTTCCCGGCTTCGGCGTCTTGCACCGCTTGGCGGAAGCGCAGGTATCTCTCGACGGGAAGTCCCAGTACCAGGCCGCGCCAAGCGGGGCCTTCGTCGGGTTCGCGGGTGGCTTCGGCTGCGGTCAGCGCATAGAAGATGCTGGCCGCGCGCCGGACTCCTGCGCTCCACTGGCCCGCAAGAATCTGACGTTCGACATCTTGCAGCTGAACGCGCAGAGAGCCTTGCGGGACCAGGTGGCTAAACCAGATGTCACGGGCCAGGCCTGGCTGCGATGTCGCTGCAGCACTGCCGTCGCTGCGCGCGCTTCGACTGGCGGCTGTCGGGTCGCGTGACAGGGCGCTAGCCGCATGCAGAGCCGAGCTTTCATTGATGCTGACGACGGGCGCTTGCCCTGGATCCAAGATGACGCGCTGACCGGAATGGGCAGCCCGGCGCGCAACCGCCAAGACATCGGTCGGCACGTTCGCTGCGTCGCTGCGCACCGGACTGACCGGGCCCGCGGTCAGCTTGACCGGACCACTTGCGGCTGCGGTGACCGATTCCGGAACAGCGGCCGCGCTGGATGTGGGACCTTGGCCAGCCGGACGATCCGTTGCGGTGCCTCGATCTGCGCCGGCTGTGGCAGCGACGGGCGCAGCCATGCCGGGGGATGAAGGAGGCGGCGTCGTTTCGACCAGCGATTCTGCGAAGCCGCGATCCCCTTGGGCGGATCCAGAGGGTTGGTTGTCCTGCGGATAGCGCTTCTGCAGGCTGGCCATCGCGCGCTGCGCATCCTGCATGGCCAAGACGCGGCGGCTGGTCACAACGTCGCTGGTCGAGCTGAATTCAGGCCGCTGGCTGTCGCGCGTCATCTCGGGCCGGCGTCGCATCGCCGAGTCCAGAGCCCGACTGGCGAGTGCTCGAAATGCCTCGAAGACGCCCTGCCCAACCTGCGCAATCATCGCGAAGCTGGGGGCTTGCGTTAGATTCAGGCCTGCCTCTAGCTCGCCAACCGACAGAGCATCGGCCAGATCTCGCTTGTTCCAGGCCATCACAAACGCGATCTGATCCGGCGACACGTTCAGGTCAAACAGGCAGTTGCGAAGCTCTTCCAGTGCCTGGATGTTGTCGCGTTCACGACCGCGCTGACTGTCGGCGATGAACAGAATTCCGTCGGCGCCGACCAGCAAGGCACGACGCGTCGCTTCGTTCTGGACCGCGCCGGCTGCCGTGTAGATCTGGATCTGCATCGACGATCCAAGCAGGCGGGCTGGTGGCGGCGGATAGAAGTCGAAGAACAGCGTGCGATCACTTCCGGTCTGCACCGTCACAAGCTGCCCTCGGACATCGGGGCGCAACGATCGGTACAGGCCGTTTAACGTAGAAGACTTGCCGGCAGACGCCGGGCCGTAGAGCACCAGCTTGAGGTGAAGCTCGCGGCTCTGTGAGTAAGACGGCGCCACAATTTAGCAATCTATCACACATGTTCTCGTTGGTGTGACCGACTATTTCGGGGGGCGCTGCCGCCGTCGATCGCCGCCTGCGAACCTTTCGGATCGCCGCTTTCCGGGATGGCGAAAACGGTCGGTTGGGGGGCGGCTTGACCATGGATCCGGCGACTGGCTTTGCGCTATCTTGCGCCCGTGCCAGCCCATACCTCGTCCCCGTCTGCCAATCGTCCGCCCCTTCGTCGCAACCGACGGCAACCGCCCCCCGATCGGCGGGTAGCGCCAGAGGTTCTGTCCCATGTTCTGCAGCGCGCTGTCGCTGTCGGTGAACGTGGGACGGTGCTGTTTGATCTCGACTCGACGCTTCTGGACAACCGGCCGCGGCAAGCGCGCATCCTGCGCGAGTTCGCCGCACACCGCTCGATCGAACCGCTTTTGGCCTGTGCGCCGGAACACTTCGACGGCTGGTCGCTGAAGGTGCCGATGCGGGTCTGTGGCATCGCCGACCCCGATATCGACGAACTGGAGCCGCAAGCGAAGAACTTCTGGCGCGAGCGCTTCTTCACCAGTGAGTACTGCGTCGACGACGTAGCGCTGACCGGCGCGACTGAGTACGTGGCCAAAGTGATGCAGACCGGCGTGCGGTTGATTTACTGCACCGGGCGCCATCCGGCCATGCGACAGGGCACCATCGACTGCTTCGCGCGCGAGGGCTTTCCCATTCCCGATGCGGGCCGCGTCAGCCTGCTGATGAAGCCGCAGTTCGACATGCACGACGACGAATGGAAGCGCATCGCGCGTGACCAGATCGCCAGCCTGGGGCTTTTGGTCGCTGCCTTCGACAACGAGCCAACGCACATCAACACCTATCGCGAGCAGTTCCCCGACGCGCTGTGTGTGCACTTGTTGACCGATGAGTCTGCTCGGGGTGTGGCCGTCGACGTCAGCATCCCGTCCGTCTTCGACTTCGAGCTTGGGTACTAGGCCCGTCGGCCGGCAGGGCAGCGTCGCCTGCGGCAAGACAAGTCGAACCGACCATGCAAGACAAGCGCACAAACGATCGCATCCGCTGGGTCGTC
>JAYRFD010001375.1:0-4172 GCA_041908565.1 Polyangia bacterium
AAAGACATAGGCTGCTCCGTTGTCGGAAAGCCCGGCATCGTCTTCGTTGTTGGCGCCGATCAGGGCGAGCTTGCCATCGCCCGACAGCGCCACCGCTTGTCCGAAGTTTTCAGCGCCCGCGATGTCGCTGGCCAGCAGCTTTTTGACTTCGGTCCACGTGCCCATGCTGCGCGCAAAGACATACGCAGCGCCGTTGTTTGTGGTGGCCCCATCATCCTGATCGGCCGCGCCGATCAACGCGATGTTCCCGTCGCTCGACAGCGCCACCGATCGCCCGAAGTGATCACCGGTGTCTTTGTCGCCGGCCACCAGCTTGGCCTGCTGCGTCCACATGCCGCTGCTTCTGATGAAGACATAGACCGCACCGTTGTTGGTCTTGCCGCCATCGTCTTCGTTCTCTCCGGCGACCAGGGCCGTCGCACCATCGGCGGACACAGCAACAGCGCTGCCAAAGTTTTCGTTGGCCGCGCGATCCATGGCCTGCAGCAGCTGCACCGGGCTCCACACCGTGGCGCTGCGCACGAACACATGCGCCGCCCCGACTTGCAGCGACGCCCCGTCGGCCTGTCCCGGCGCGCCCAAGATGGCGGTCGTGCCGTCTGCCGACAGCGCAGCGCCCGCCCCCAGAAAGTCATTGGCGACGCCGGTCGCCACCGTCAGCTTCGCTTCCTGCGCATAGCTCAAAAGCGCGTGTGTCCGCGAAGCGGTGGCGTCTTCGCCACGCGCTGGATCGGCTGCACCGCAGCCCCCCGTCATCGCAGCCATGCCCAGCGCCGCCAGCAGCCCATGCACACGCGTGAGCCTTCGCCAATCGAGGGAATCCACAGAAACGCGAATGAAGTTCATGTGCAACCTCCTTTGTGTTCGCGTCATTGGCGCCACAAGCGCGGGGTCGATGCAACCAAAAATCCTGTGACACGCGGGCCGGACGACCGCGCTAGGCTCTCAATCGGAAACGACGGGCAGCGAGCGGCCTTTGCGACCGGCGCGCGGCACCGGGGCCGGCTGCGTTGAAATCAAGCGCGCGGCCAGATCGATCGAGCGGCTGACCAGTTCTTCGGCGGCAGTGTGCAGCGCTTCGCTGGCCTGCACTTGTCGCACGTTCTTTTCCATGTCCTCGGCCGACCACCCGCGCGAGTGCGCCAGGTACGGGAACTGCGGAAACTGGCAGCCCAGTTCCGCAAAGAAGCCCAGCATCTGACCGGCGACCGCCTGCACGTTGTCTTGGCCGCCCGTGATGATCGCGCTGACCACTTTGTTCGACAGCAGAACCTTGCCGGCGATGGTGACTTGGTTCTGGATGCAGTTCATGCGCTCGACCATCTTGAAGTACAGGCTCGACGGAGCGCCCCAGCGAATCGGCGTGCCGATGACAAACACATCGCCCCAGTGCACCAGCGCTTCATAGACGCGATCCAGCTGATCGTTGGGATCCATCTGCGTGATCGAGCAGGGCCACGTGCAGGCTCGCGCCGCCTTCGAGTAGTAGCCCTCGCACGCGCGAAACGACAGATCAGAAAGGCGGATGAAGCGCGTCTCGTGCCCTGTCTTCTGGGCGTGTGCCAGTGCCGCTTGTACCAAGGCTTCCGACGTCGAATAGCGCGGATAGTCTCGGTTCATCACCGTCGTCGAAATCCCCACGACGCGCGGCGGGCCCGGGCTGCGCTGCGGCGCGCGCGACAGCGGATGCGGCTCGTGCGGTTTCTTGGCGCGCTTCTTGTGCGGGACGGTGCTGACCTCGACCCGATCGCCTTGCACGCGCACGTGATACGCCGGCACGACGTCTTCTTCAAAGCCGCGCTCGCCCTGCCCTTCGACGCGATGGAAGCGCCACTGGTGCCACGGGCAGACGACGTAGTCACCTTCCAAGCTGCCCTGCCCAAGTGGACCGCCGGCGTGGTTGCAGGACCCATGAATGGCGCCGAATACTCCGTCTTTGTACGACAGGGCAATTCGGGTATTTCCGACGGAAATCTGCTGCAGGGGGCGCTGGCTAAGCTCTGCGACCGAGCCGATGTCCTGCCAGTCTTCCGCTTGCTTCTTCGTCATCGCGATCCTCCGTTGAAAGCGCACGCGCAGGGCCGAGCGCCGCGGTTCAGTGGCCGCGCAAGCGCCCGCTATCGATGCGATCTCGACAGAGGCTGACTGGCTTGCGCTGCTCGCGGTCGTTCATCGGCTGCCCACAGAATCTGGAAGCGACCAGCATCGCACGAAGCGGCCCGCGCCGTGTCCCCCGTCCACCGCCCGCGTCCATTCCCAAGTCCTGTGTCTCGCGTCCCGTGTCTTGTGCACCGTGGATCTGTCTACATGGCTCGCCGCGGGTGGGACTGCGGATGGCTGCGGGCCGGGCAGGCATGTCAAGCTCGACGCGGGCAATACACACGCAGCGCTCACACAGGCTGTTGCCCAATGGGGGAACGCGCATGGAAGCAGTCGATGCCTGGGTGTTGCCTTCGGGACGCGGCCGGCCAAGCGGGCCTGCCCAGCTGATGCGGGACGTCTTCACCATCGCACCGTGCGATGAAGACGAAGCCCTGGTCGAGCCGATCTATGGCTGCTGGGAAGCCAACATGACGCATGCGCTTCTGCGCAGCCCCATCGACGTCGCACAGCTACGCGGCGAAGATCGCGTGGTGCTGGGCAACTGCGGCTTGGTGCGCGTCCTGCGCCCCGCCCAGCGAGGCCGCCTGCGCGAAGGCGACCTGTGCATCATCGGCAACGGTGCCCTGTTTGATCGCTTCGGCTACCCGATGCAGGTGTGGGGCTACGACTGGCCGGGCTCGATGGGCTTTCTGGCCAAGCGGGTCAAGGTGCGCGCCGAGATCCTTTTGCCGATTCCATCGCCAACGCGCTTTTCGCTGATCCAGTGGGCCAGCTTTGGCGTGCGCTATGCGACGGCCTTTTCAAACTGGCAGGTGGCGCTGCCGTGCTTTCGCGCGCAGATCTCGCAAGAAGATCTGCCGCAGCCTTTTGTCTGGGGCTGGGGCGGTGGAAGCTCGCTGGCGGGCTTGCACTTGGCGCGTCTGGCCGGCTTTCCCGCGGCCATGCTGACGTCCAATCCCAAGCGCCAGGCGCTGCTAAACACGCTGGGTATTCAGGCCGTCGATCGAAGGCAGTTCGGCGACTTAAGCTGCCAAGAAGGACGCCTGCTGACAGACGCCGATTACCGTCGGCAGTATCGCGATTCCGAGCAGGCTTTTGCCGACTTCGTGTATCGCGCCACCGATCAGCTGGGCGTATCGATCTTCTTTGACTACTTGGGATCATCGGTGCTGCGGGCGACGCTGCGCGCGCTGGGCCGGCAGGGCGTGCTTAGCACGGCGGGCTGGAAGAACGGCGCGGCGCTGTCCATCCTGCGCTCGCTTGAGTGCGTGCGCCGACACATCCATGTTCACACCCACTACTGCCGGCGGGGCGATGTACAAGCCGCCATGCGCTTCGCGGAAGAGACCGGCTGGATGTCCCCCATCGACGCCGGCGAGCGCGTCTGGTCCTTCGATGAGATCAGCCAGCTAGCCGCGGACTATCAGGCTGAAAGCCTGGACACCTACTTCCCGATCTATCAAGTGAATCCGCTGTGATCGCGCGGGACTCGCGCTGACGCAGCCGGCGCGATTTGCCGGTCGTGCGCCCAAGGCCGGCCCGACCAAGAGTGCACACCGCGAAATTTGCGCAGGCGGCCTTGACCCGATGCGGACGCCGGCCCTTCTCGACGAAGCTCGCCAAGCAGGCAGCACGTAACAGCTGCGCCCGTCGGACTGCGATTGGTCCTTGAGACGCGTGCCCCACGCATGCCATCATCATCAACCATGTCTGCGCGCCTGAAGGGGGGGACCTTGCTTAGCACCATGGCTGTGGTGCGTGAGCTGAACCCCGGACCGCGCCCCGACGACTGGATCCGCTCGTGCCCGCAGGAAACGCAGCAGCTGCTGACGCGTACACTGCTTGCAATCGAGTGGGTCTCGGCCGATCTGTTTGCGCCGTTTCTGCAGGTGCTGTTGACGCAGTTCTGTCAGCGCGATGAACAGCGCTTCCGCAAGCTGATGCGTGCCGTCTTCAAGCGCGACTTCAACAGCACCTACCGCATGATCCTCAACACGATGACGGGGGCGCTGCTGATCCCTCGGCTGCCTGCCATCTGGGCCAATGGGTTCGACGGCGGCGTGCTGACG
>JAYRFD010001376.1:0-7303 GCA_041908565.1 Polyangia bacterium
GGTCAGCGCTGGATCTCGTTTTCCTTTGTCGGAGGTCAGCTGTATCGGCGCTTTGCCGACGTCGCGCCCGCGGTGCGTGTGCCGGTGCTGGCCGTGTTCGGGCAGCTGGCTGAATCGCCTGGCCCGACGGGGCGCGCTGACAATGCCGACGACTTCGCAGCGATTCGTCGCGACTTTCAGTATCAGACCATCGCAGGCGCCGGTCTGAACGTGCACCGCGAAAAGCCCGACGCCGTGGCTCGCCTGCTGCTCGACTTCGCGAAGTAGTACCGCCCTGCCTTCGCTGTTGGTTCCTGCAGCGCAGATCGGATGCCGTCGCTGGCTCTGATCCTTCTTTCCTGATCGGTCCGTTTCCTTCGTGTTCAGCTTGGCTGTCTGCATCGCGCGGCGCGGGTCCGGCTGGCGTCTTCGTTTTCGCTGAAATCGTTGCTGTCGTTTAGGTCGGCATACACCGCGTGGTGATCCGATGCTTGGCCGACATCGACGATTCCTCCGTTGACCAGTCGCTGCGCCAAGCTGGCCGATAGCAGCACGTAGTCCGTGCGTGTCAGGACCCGCTGGCCTTGATCGGGGCCCCCATCGCGTCGTCCGCGTACGGCGCTGGCCCACGGAGCATCCGGCGTTCGTCGATCGAACGAATCAAGCAGCCCGATGGAAAACAGGCGCCGCAGCACATCGAAGCGCGGCGGATTTCCATGCTTGGTGATTCCCAACTGAACGAAGCGCTCGCCCAGATCCGCAGGATAGGGATCTCGGGGCGACAGCGAGTTCAGGTCACCCGCCAAAATCAGGTCTTCACCCTGCGCCAGCGACGCATGGACAAGCGACAGCAGCACGTCCGTTTCGGCCAGACGCGCGTCTTCGTGGCTGGATACCAGATGCGCACCCAGGATGCGCAGCGTCGGGGTGGGCCCGGGCGACGCCGCGGTCGGGGCCGCGACGGTCGCATCCAAGACCGAATGCGCGAAGCCGTCCGTATGCGCACGCACCGTCAAGATCGGAGCACGGCTTAACAGCGCCACGTGATACCGCTTGCCGCTGCCGCGTGGGTTCGACTGCGACAGAAAAAGGTGCCGATCGTCCTCGGGAATTCCGCAGCAACGCGCCAACTCGCGCAGGCGAACCCCGTCCTGCCAGCCCAAGCACTCTTGAAGCACAAGCAGATCCGGGTGTGCTGCGCGCAGCACGCTGCACAGCGCATCGAAGCGGTGCTCGCCCCCCATCAGTACGTTCTGGGTCAGCACTCTCATCGCGTTCCATCATAGAAGGAAGCGCGCCGTGCGAGGGCATTTGCCTGACGCGCGCGACCGTTGACCCGCCGTTTCAGTCTCGATTGTGGCAGCGACGCGGTCGGCGACACGCTGGTCCAGGTCTGGCCGTCCCGCTGCTGCCGCCATGTGGCTGTGCCGGATCTCGGTTGCGCAACCCGCGGTGTCGCGCTTTCCCCCGCGCGCGATCTCAGCTGCTGCCTCTGGCTTTCGGGAAGGTCCACGTCCGCAAACAAAGCGGTCGGCGTGTCGCTAGCGCAGCGCCAGGATCGCGTGGGTCACGTGAGCGGTGACGAAGGTCAGCATCGACCACAGGCGCGTGCTGCCCAGCTGACGTTGCAGAAGATCGGTCTGGCCTGCTTCGCTAAGAGCCAGGAAACGAACATTGATAATGAGCACTGATGCCAATCCAATATAATTAATTAACATGATTCGGTCGGCAAAGGTTAGATAGCCAATCGGCGGAATTGACGACGTCATATTGATATGAAACAGCACCGAACCGACCAATGCCGACGTCGTCAAGGTCAGGCGCTGCGATGCTTTGTCGGGGCCCATAAACAGCGCCAGAAAGCCGCTGAGGGCGATGATCAGCGCCGGCGTCAGGTTCTTCAGAAAGGCGCTCAGCTTCGGGCGCGTTACCGCGATGCTAAACGTCGCTCGCGAATAGCTTTGTCCGTACACCGGATAGGGGTCGCGGTCGATGCGCACTTGCCACGTCGGGGCCAGCCGCCAGCCGACCACCACCGCCGACGGGTGAATGCCGGTCATGCTGGGGTCCGGTTCGTACACAATCTGATGGTCCTGCAGCAGCTTGTCTTCAAACACGACGGTCAGCTTGTGCGAATCGAAGGGGAAGGCGCGCAGGTCTACCTGCGACACCAGATCGGCGCGCACGCGAAAGACCTTGAAGCGGGGGTCGTCGTCGTTCTTTTCGGCGGTCGAGCGGCCGTTCAAGATGTCGAAGCTACCGGGCTGGCAGTCGACGTCGCAGCGAAACGACACATAGAAGTCCATGGCGTAGGTGCCAGCGCCGATGTCCAGCTTGCCGACGTTGAGCAGATACACCCCAATGCGCACGCGCGTCGGCCCGCTCGTCGCTGGCGTCGTTGTCGTCGCTGCGGTCGAGCTTGCCGGGGCGGGGGCGGGCGGCGATGGGGCCCGGCTCGCGGCTGGGGGCGGCTCGGCATGGTCAGCTGCAGCACTGGCCCATAGGGGGACGGCGCAGACAAGTATTAAGAAGAATAAAACGAAGACAGAACCCACAGAGCGAATACGCTGTAGCATCAGTCGGCCAAGTCCTATCCGGCTGGATGATACCGCGAGGCTGGGCCCCGATGTGGGAAATTCCGTCGACGAGGATGGGGGCTAGCCGCCGACGGTGTCCCGCCAAAGAGCCAGGGGCGGCCCGGTCGAGGTCAGCGAAGTACGGAAACCTCGATACGTTGTCGAATGAACGTGAATAGGGGGGCGTTGGGGCGGTTGGCGGAGCGGGCCCGGCATGGAAGGTTATCTGCACGTCTCTGGGGGCTGTGCGGCTGCCTCGGCACCAATGCAGAGCGGGCGAGGCTGCGCGTCCGCGGCGGCGGATCTGCTTCGCCCGTAGTAGTCCCAGGGGGTGTTGGTCGTCTCGCCGACCGCGCATTCCAGCTTGCTGGTCGAGACGAAATCATACGGCGGGCAGCGGCCGGTTGACGTCCCGGTCCTGGGCCGCAGATACGTGCCGGATCCATTGAACACGGCGCCGGCCGTTTCGCAGACCCTACTGACGGACGATTCGCTGTCCTGCAGTAGCGACGTGGCCAGCGACAGCTGGGTGGTGTTGCAGTCGACCGTCTTTGGGGTGTCGGGGTTGCCGATCAGGGTGTTGTGTTCGAAGACGTTATCGGGGGGGCTGCTGCCGGCTGGCGCCAGCGCGATCAGCACCGTCGCCCTGTTGCCGGTGAAGATGCAGTTGCGAACGGTTGTATGCGCCTGAAACTGCAGAGCGCCATTTTGTCGGCTAATGCCGCTGAACCAGTCGCTGTCCAGGTTCAGGGTGCAGGTCTGGCCGACCAGCATCGTTCGCGTGTCCGGCGGGGCGGTCAGGTAGCTACGCAGAATGCTGACGTTGGCGGTGCCCTCACAGTCCAGCGTCGCGGCATCCGTGATTCCTTCAAAGTACAGACCGTCCAGCACGACTTCTTGCGTTGGTCCGACGGTGATCCCACTCAATCGAGCGCTCTGTTCGGTTCCCCAGCCCGTGGTGGCCATCGCTTCATCGTGGCGCTGGCCGGGTCCCATCAGGTACAGCGGAACGTCGGTGCGCAGATCCATCGGCGTTTTTCCGCCATAGCTGCCTTCGCTGCCACGCACCCGGATGACTCGCCGCACGGGCTGCAGAGATCGCTGCATGTCCGGGGTCAGCGGGGCGGTCAGCGCCTTAGCGATGTCGCAGAATGGCTGGGCCTGCGTTCCGTCGCCATTCGCGCAGCTTGCGTCGCGGTTGACGTAGAAGACAAGCTCTTTTGCGATGCAGCGGCCGGCGCGACCCCAGGGGACCTTACCGATGGGTCCGGCGTCGGCCATGTCGGCAGGGTGGGTCATAAACGGGATGGGCTGGATTTTTCCATAGGCATCGCAGACCCAGCTTCCCGGACAGTCGCTGTTCTTTCGGCAATAGTCGGCGCGCGGTCCGGCCTGGGCCATGTCGACAACGCCGTCTTTGGCAAAGTCTCGGCACAGGCCATCGCTGCACAGCCAGCGCTTCCCGTCCAGACCTTTCGCAGTGCAGTCTCCGTCGGTCAGGCAGGTCCACGTGCAGATGTTCGCTATCGGATCACAGACTCCGCCTTCTGGCCCACCGCACTGCGCGACGTCTGGAGTCTGCGACGGATCCCGTCCGCTCTGGCTGGGATCGCAGCGCGGCGTCGGCGATTTCTTGCATCCACCCGCCAGTGCGCCGCACAGGGCCAGCCAACCAATTCGCTTCAAGATCGCCATAGCCGTCATTATTTAATCTCCGCAGGGATGTCGCGGTTACCGAAGTAGCCATACAGAAGGACCGCGGTACCTGCCACTGCAGCAGCGGTGCCCAGCGAATACAGGGTTCCCAGGGTTGCTCGGTTGTCATTGAAACCAGCACTGCGATAGGCTTCAGCCGTTGGCCAATCCAACGACGGCGCGACGTTACCATACTCAACACTGGGTAAGATGGCTAAGCCCAATAACACAACGCCAGCGAGAGATACGGCCATTCCGATTCCATGGAATCGCTTATGTTGGCGAAATATTCCTGAGAAGTCGCAACTTATTATGCTTCCTTGTTGCGTCTGTTTTGATATTTTGCCGATCGGCAAGTTGCATCGTAGAGGCTGATGGCTGGCAATCGAGGCTGTGTTCAACAGAAAACGAACTGTATTTTCATCTGTTGCGTCCGGGTACTTGATTGGTTTTGCGATTCCGTCCTGTGTCAGCGCTTCGGGCTGTGTCGTGCCCGTGGTTTCTGTCGCATACGTCCACAACTGACCCTTGATGCTAGGCGGGCGGACCTGAAGTTCGTCGCGACGGATTTCCTGAAAGAAGGTCCGAACGACCTGCCCGGCCACGTCCCGCAGGCGGAGAGATAACACTTGATGCGCTGGAGCATCGCGCGAGTCTCCTGCGACAGCAATCGCACAGGTGGTTGCCTCGCTGTGTGGCTGTGCT
Source organism: Polyangia bacterium (assembly GCA_041908565.1). GTDB lineage: Bacteria > Myxococcota_A > Polyangia > Palsa-1104 > JAEUJZ01 > JAEUJZ01. The sequence continues at coordinate 4,956 of JAYRFD010001376.1, forward strand.
GACAGGCATGGAGTGCCTTTCAATTTGACATAAAGGAAGATTCTGTCTTTTTCAGAAATGTCAGTCCTTTGATTGAAATCGGCAACCGCTCTAGGAATCGCTTGTAGTGCAGCATCGGCCCAAGGAACTCCGCTGTTACCAGCTGGATCGGGTGAGGGCAGAATGGGTGAGTATTCGGGTGCACCAATAGTCCATACCTTGGAAGGAATAATTCCATCGGGAGACTTCTTGTCGCTGGGGGGTGAACCAAGGAATATATATCTGAATCCGTCGAGACCGAGCCGGTTTTGGAGTTCTGTGGTGATTATGCTGATGTTTGATTGGAATGTCTTGTCTTTATTGAATTCTTCAAATGCTATCGGTATGGCGATGTGAATGGTTCGGGCGACGTCCTGCTTGCGTACTTGCGCCGTCGCGTCAGCAGCCAGCCAAAGAAGTGGATTAGCCAGGGCCAGCAGAAGCAGCAGCGACGGGGGGATGGGCACGGGACGTTGAGGGCGCAAGGGATTTTCGGTACGCACGGGCGCGGAGTCTATCACGGGGCTGGGGCAGGCCGGCGCGGCGGTCCGCTCCGTCGGCTGGGCAACAGGCTGCGAGCGAACAAGCCAGGGATGATACGCTCGCAACATGCGCGTCGCTGTCATGGGTCTCGGGTGCGGCTTGGGTCTGTCGGTCGTGGGTCTGTCGGCCTGTAGCACGTACGAGTGGTACGTCATTCCGTCGACGCATCAGGTGTCCGCTGCGCCGACCCAGGACTCGACGCCCGTGCAGGCGTCCCAGACTGTCGACGATCCGCCGAGCGAGCGACCGGCCAGCCACGACTGGATCCAAGCAGTGCGTCGCAGCGATGGGCAGTCGGTGTGGCTGCGGTCGGCGGCGATCGACTGGCGGACGGCGACCGCGGTACCCGGTGCCAAACTGCAGGTGCGGGCCAGCGCAAGAAACCCGGCGGTCACGGCTGGATCGACGCTGACCTGGGTGGGCACTGCGATCTCGCTGGTTGGCAGCGGTCTGTTTCTGGCTGGTCGCGTGCGTGGGGACGAAGCGCTGTTTCTGGCTGGTTCGTTCACTGCGCTGGCTGCCGAGCCGATCATGTGGGCGGGCATCGGGTACTGGCTGGCCGGCACGCTTCGTCCGCCGCATGAAAGCCCCAGCCCCGGCCCGCGCGCCACACTGTGGTAGCCAAGGAGCGCTCGGATGTCTGATCCGGCGTGTTATCCGGCGGGGCAGGCTGCGGAGTCGATAAGTAATAGGTTATTAAGGCCAGACGCGCGACCGGCGGGCAACGGTAACGGAAGACTTATTGCGTAGATAACATTCTGCAATCATCTGATGCCCTGATGGAGCTCTGTCCACGATACAATGTAAAACGCTTATCTAAATGGGGGGATATATGCACAATATTGTTGGAAAAGATGTACACAGCTTGGCAACGCAGGCGTCGCAGAAGCGAGCGTCACGCGGCTGGGGGCTGTCGCTGGGCTTGGTGATGCTGTGCGCCTGCTCGGGCGGGGGCAACAGCAGCGACGATGGCGGGGTCGATCAGGGCAGCAGCGCCGACAAGACCGCGCCGCGCTTTGGCGGCTTAACCATGGCGCTGGCTACAGGAACGACGACCATCGATCTGTCGTGGACGGCGGCCACCGATGACCGGACAAGCCCTGGGCAGATTGGCTATCTGGTTTACATGGCTAGCTCGTCGCTGCGACAGAACTTCAGCACGCCGAGCTTTCAGGTGCCGGCCGGTTCGACGACGTATCAAGTGACCGGCTTGGATCTGGCTACCAAGTACTTCTTTGTTGTCCGTGCCCGCGACGAAGCCGGCAACATCGACACCAACTTGCTTGAACGAAACGCCACCACGCTGCAGCGTCCGGACACGATGGCTCCGACCTTTGCGGGGGTGACGACGACCAGCGTGATGGGCAACAGCGTCAACCTGGCCTGGACCGAGGCCACCGACGATCTGGCGCTGCCAAGTCAGATTCGCTACGCGATCTTTGTTCGCAAGATGACGGGGGCCTTTGACTTCAACAACCCAACGGTGGTCAGTGCTCCGGGCGTCAACAACTTCACGGTGACGGGGCTGGACGCGCAGACCGCGTATTCCTTTGTCGTACGTGCGCAGGACCCCGCCAACAACCGCGAGTCCAACACGACGGAAAAGGCGGCCACCACGGGTGTCATCAGCTTCATGGGGCAAGTGCAGCCGATCCTGGCGGGCTTCTGCGGCGGAGGTAGCTGTCACACCGGCGCGTCGCCGCAGAATGGCCTGGACCTAAGCAGCACGGCCAAGTCGTACATGACCTTGGTCAGCCAGGCTAGCTCGGCCTGCCCTGGCGAGACAC
>JAYRFD010001377.1:0-2120 GCA_041908565.1 Polyangia bacterium
CCAAGGCCATGGGGCCGATCGCGGATCGCAGCCGCCGAGCCGACGCCTTCGGGGGCCTGGGCCAGCCGCCGAGCCGACGCCTTCGGGGGCCTGGGCCAGCCGCCAGACCAAACCTGGGCCAGCCGCTAGACCAAACCTGGGCCAGACCAAGCCAGACCGGGCCAAAGCCAGACCAGACTGGGCCGGGGCCCCTTACAGCAAGGAACGATTGAGCTTGCTGATGAACTCCACCGCGCGCAGATCGCGGCCCAGGTGGTGGCGCAGCACTGCCAGAAGCACGTCACGACAGGTCGCAAGGACGGCGGCGGGGATCGTCTCGCGCCGGGGCTGTCGACCGTCCGTGCCGACGCCTGGCCCCCCACTGTCCGGGCCAGACCCCGCGCGAGAGGCCGCCGCCGGCTCGCGGTCTTCCGACAGCTCTACCAGCGCCTGCCACACCGCCGCCGGCAGCCCCCCCGATCGCCCCGACAAGATCAGCCCCAGATCGTGCGGAGTGGGCCCGCCAAAGCAGGTCGTTGGGCAGTGCACGCCACCACGCTCGACGTCGAACGGCACATAGGCAGGTGCTTCGGCGGGCCCGGCCGCGGTCGCGGGACTGGCGGACGCAAACGGCAGGCTGGCTTGCCCCGATGCGCTGTCGGCCCGACGCCCGGCTCGGGATGCACCGGCCACCTCGGCCCCGCAGGCGGCACAGTGCCGCAGCGACAGTCCCAGGCCGACCGAGTCCAGCAGCCGCAGCTCGAAGACGCGCAGCGGAGCGATCGGCGGGCGGTCCGCCAAAGGCAGCTGGTCCAAGCGATCTAAGAAGGCCAGCAGCAGGGCATAGACCTGCGGCTCGGGCTCGTGCGGGGGGCACAGGTGCTGGCTCAGCTCGCAGGCGTAACAGGCGTGCGAAAAGCGCCCCAGCTCTTGGCCCAGGCGCAGAAAGCCGCGCTGCGCGTGCAGCTCTTCGAGCAGCCACAGATCGCGTCGCTCGCGCAGCGTCGCCTCGCCGCAGCCGAACAGCCCCAGGGCCGCCCCGAAGCGCTTGCGGCTCTTTTTGGCCCCGCGCGCCAAGGCCGAGACCTTCCCGTGCTTTTCGGTCAACAGCGTCACGATGCTGTCGGCCTCGCCATAGTCCATCACCCGCAGCACGATCGCCGGGGTCAAGATCTGCTGAGACATCCGCCGCACTCTAGTGTCCCGTCCCCGAAGTTCGTGCAAATTCGGTCGCCCCCGTCGCCCGACCGCAGAGGCTGGATTGACTCATCCGACCTTCCGATTTTCTCGACGGAAAAATCACCCATCGCCGACGCGTTTTGCGCTTGTCTCGTCGCAGACATTGCTAGAATCGCCCTCATGCCTGCGCCACAGCTGCACCTGACGTTTGGCGATATGGTTCAACACAATGCCGGCGTTCCGTCGGAGATGCGCAAAGCCTGCGCTGCCGAGCCGGCCTACGCCCGCTTCGGGTCGATCTTCCACGACCTGCCGTACTACTACGCCCCCATGGTCTTCGAGGCGGTTCGCTACGGCCTGGGTGCCCCGCCCTCGACGAGCCCTGGGGATATCGGGTCCACTCAGTGCGACCCGATCGCCTGGTGGCCAGCTTCCTGCGCGTCGTGCGCACCGCCCCCGTCCTGACCATGCAAGAGCGCCTGGCGCTGATCGGCGGCCTGCTTTCGCACTGCGCCATCGACCTGGCCATGCACCCGCTGGTCAACTACTGCGCCCGTCGCGATGTCGCGCGCTTCGGCGGCCACGAGAGCACGCACCACCGCCTGACCGAAAAGTACCAGGCGCTGTTCATCCACCTGTGGCGCTTCGGCGACGACGCCATCGGCACGCCCTCGTTCGCCGAGCGCGCCCGCATCACCAAGCGCGGCACCGCCCTGACCGCCCGCATCGAGCCGTCGCTGGTCTATGTCTCGCTCAACGCCTATCGCGGTGCCTATGGCAGTGCGCCGCAGGCCCTGCAGTTCTGCCGCTGGGTCCGCAACTTCCGACAGTTTGGCCTGCTGCTGTCGACGCCGTGGGTTGCCAAGAACAGCCTGCGCTGCCGCACCGATGCCCTGCGCGAGCGCTACTTCGTCAACGAGGTCTTCGACTGCCGCGCCTTCTTCGTCGCCGCCGAGGATCGC
>JAYRFD010001378.1:0-1662 GCA_041908565.1 Polyangia bacterium
CTGGCGCGCAGTCTAACCATCTGCGGCGTTGCCGACCTGCCTTCGCCCCCAGCTTCCGCCGACGAGAAAGACCCACACACCACAGACCCAACGTCCGCCTGCAGGCTGATATGATGTCGGGACCCGGACCAGTTCCTGGAGGTCTCCTCGATGCCCCGCGACCTGCCGATCGGCAATGGCCACTTGCTTGTCAACTTCGATGCGGACCATCGCATCCGTGACATTTACTTTCCGTACGTCGGCAAAGAAAACCACGCCGGCGGACACGCCTTCCGCTTCGGCATCATGGTCGGCAACAAGTTCCGCTGGGTGGGTCGCGAGCACGGCTGGACAATCCATTCGCTGTACGAGCCCGACACGCTGATCACGCAGGTGCAGCTAACGCACCCCGAGCTTGGCGTCTCGCTGTGTCTGCGCGACACGGTCGACTTTCACGAGACGGTCTTTCTGCGTCAGATCGACATCACCAACTTGAACCCCGCGGCCTGCGAAGTGCGCCTGTACTTCCATCAGGACTTCCGCATCAGCGAGTCCGATATCGGCGATACCGCGGCCTATGACCCACGTAACAAGACCGTCGTCCACTACAAGGGCGATCGCTATTTTCTGGTCAACGTCATGGTCGATGGCCGCGCCGGCGTCGAACACTTCGCCATCGGACAAAAAGGCCAGCCAGGTCGCGAAGGCACCTGGCGCGATGCCGAAGACGACGGCGTGCTTTCCTGCAATCCGATCGCGCAGGGCGCGGTCGATTCGGTGGTCGCCGCGCACGCGCTGATTCCATCCGGCTTTCACAAGACCGTGCATTACTGGATGGTCGCAGCGACGGTGTGGGCCGGTCGCTGGAACGGCGCGATGGAGCTGAACAAGAAGCTGGTCGAGCGCGGCCCTGCGTCCTTTATCGAACGCACGCGATCGTACTGGCGCCTGTGGGTGCGCAAAGAGCCGCTCGACTTTGCCGATCTGCCCGCCAGCTTGGTCGATCTGTATCGCCGATCGCTTCTGATCTTGCGTACGCAGATCGACAACCACGGCGCCATCATCGCCGCCAACGACAGCGACGTGACGCAGTTCAATCGCGACACCTACAGCTACCTGTGGCCGCGCGATGGCGCACTGGTCGCGCATGCCCTGGACCTGTGCGGCTATCCCGAGATCTCGCTGCGCTTCTTCCACTTCTGCGCCGACGTGCTGTCGGAAGAAGGCTTCCTTCTGCACAAGTACAACCCAGACAAGTCGCTGGCCTCCAGCTGGCATCCGTGGATCGTCGGGGACAAGCCGCAGCTGCCGATTCAAGAAGACGAGACGGCGCTGGTCGTCTGGGCCCTGTGGAAACACTTTCAGCGCTATCGCGATCTGGAAGCCATCAAGCCGCTGTACGGCCGCTTGGTGCGCAAAGCCGCCGACTTCATGGTCCGCTATCGCGAGCCGCAGACGCGCTTGCCCGCGCCCTCGTACGACCTGTGGGAAGAACGCCGCGGCATCCTGGCCTTCACCTGCGCCGCCGTCTATGCCGGTCTGCGCGCTGCCGCTGAATTCGCCCGCAGCTTTGGCGAAGCCGACAACGCCCGTCGATACGACGAAGCCGCGTCCGAGATCCGCGATGGCATGGACGCCTACCTGTGGCGCCCCGAACTAAACCGCTTCGCGCGCATGATCAAC
>JAYRFD010001379.1:0-4773 GCA_041908565.1 Polyangia bacterium
GTTCAGCGCTTGGGCGCCGACTGCATCGCGTTTGTGAATCGGTCGGGCGAAGTCTTGGCGATCTCGGCAAACAATGCGCTGGACTCCGCCGACGCCGGTCGCGTTGCGCTGCGAGCCACGCAAGAAGCGCTGGGCCCTGATGGCGAGCTTCTGGCGATTGGCGATGCGATCTGGGATGTGTTTCGCATTCCGGTGGGCGGCGATATGTGGGCCGGTCACTTGGTCGCTGCATATCGGGTGACACCCGCGACCCTGCAGGCCATCACGGAAGGCATGGACATCCGGATCGCGCTTGTGCACGGCGAGGCCGCGCTAAGCACGTTCCCAGCCGAGCAAGTGACCAAGCCCCGCTTGCTTTCGGATCAGTGGAGTACGGAATCGAAGGCTCTGCAGAGTCACTACCGACTGCACAGCACGACGTTTGGTCATGCGACGCTGGTCATCGGCGTCGCGCAGCCGCTGCTGTCGGGCTGGGGTGGGGACCTGTGGCGACAGCTGAGCAGCGTCTTGGCCTTGGTTCTATTGGCCACGCTGGTGGTGGTGTTTGTCGGCATCGAACGGATCACGCGGCCCATCGAGCAGCTGAAAGATGCGGCAGAGCAGCTTGGACGCGGGCAGCTTCTGCGCACGCGATCACTTCTGCAGGATCTGGGCAACCGAAAGGACGAGATCGGCACGCTGGCGGGCGCCTTCAACGTCGCTGCGCAGCGCCTGAACTCATTCGTCGCTTCATCGATGCGCGTCGTGCGGCACTTAAGCGTCGTAGTCGGTGTCGTCGAACGATCGTCCACCAGCTTGGCCACGGGTGCAGCCAAGCAGGAAGAACGGCTCAACGAAGTCAGCTCCAGCATGGCCCCGCTGCTGAAGTCGCTGGAACAGACGACCTTGGCGCTGGGCGATGCGCGGACCAGTGCGATCTCGCTATCGCTGGTCAGCAATGCAACCGATCAGGCGATGGCGCTTCTGACCACGGCGATCCGTCGGACCGAAGCCCTGCTGAACAACACCGAAGGCGGCGGTGGAGAAGCCCGCAGCACGCTGCGCACTGCCAGCTTGCTGCAGCAAGTGGCCCAGGTATCCAAGCTGAACAGCGATCTGCGCGAAGGTTTGGTGCGCGTGCGGGATCAAGTGGCTGCGATCAAGCAGCGCATGGACGATGCGACCGAGATCCACGTTCGCGAGCAGCACCAAAGCGAGCATGTCGGTCGCGCAACGGCCGATCTCGATCGGCTGGCCAAGCAGCATGCGGCCGAAGCGATTGCGCTGCGCGGATCCGCAGAACAGCTACGCCGCGACATGGAACACCTAACCAAGCTGCTGTCCGCCATGGAAACGCAGGGCCCCATGGAGATCGACGAGACCGCCGCCGCGAGCTCTGGGTATTACCGCCCCATCCGCGTCGAGCCCAAGGTGTCAGGAGAGCAAGCCGCGGTTCCGCCCAGCCGCCGATCTCGCCAAGAAATTTCGCGCGAGGATCTGCAGCTTGTTGGGCGCAGCGGTCGGTCCCCCCGCTCTGCAACATCCAGCAAGCCCGAGCTACAGCCCATTCGCCTGCCCACCCCTGGGCAGAAGTCCCCGCCGTCCAGCCAGTCCAAAGACTAGCTCCCTTCCTCTTTACGAAACGAACGGCCCAGAGTCTGCGGCATCGCATCCGCAGGGCTGGCTTGTGCAGCCAGGCGCCAGGCCCCAGGCAGACCGCGCGACTGCTTGTGTTAGGGTGCCGCGCAACAGGAGGAATGGATGAAATCGTGTGACTCAAACAAGCGGCGAAAGACCTGGCTGTCCGGCGGGACTTCACGTCGACGCGCGGTATCTGTGTTGGCCTTGGCGGTGCTGCCAACCTGTGGCGACAGTCGACTTCCGATCCCGGTCGATGAACCGGCTGCCAACTTGGGACAAGCCTTGGAAGAGACCGCGCTGGATGCGAAGGAAGTGGTCGTGGGCGATGTCTCGCGTCCGCGTCTTTTGAAGTCGATTGAGCTATCGCCCAGCAGCCCCGCGATCCTGATCGACTTGGGCAAGACCAGCACTCGCAGCTTCAAGGTGTTGGCGCGCTACGCCGATCGTGCGGTCGCCGACGTATCGAGCAAGGCTACGTTTTCGCTGGATGACGGCAGCCTGGGCACCATGACCGGCAACCAGTTCGAAAGCACCAGCCGCGCCACACCGGGTGTGCAGTTTGTCAACCTGACCGCGACCTATCGCGAAGGCGCGATCGAGGTCTCGCAGACCACGCAGCTGACCTTGGTGTTCTTGCGCACCAGCGGTTCCAGTCAGGATGTGTTTCTGAAGCTACCGTACGGCGGCGGCACCATGACGGCTACGCTGAACAGCGGCAGCCGCGTGCAGTCGATCGACGCCTTCTTCGCAGTTGATACCACCGGCAGCATGGGCGGCGAGATCAACCAAATCAATCGCAGCTTAAGCACCACCGTTCTGCCGGCGGTCCAAGCCGCGGCCGGTCGCGATGCCTGGTTTGGGGTCGGGGCCTTGGAAGACATTCCGACGGCCATCTATGGCTCGGCCAGCTGCGGTGGCGGGACCGCACCGGATGACCAGCCGCTGATCTTGCTGCAAGCGATGACGCCGGATCTCGCAAAGACGCAGGCCGCTGTTGCTGCGCTGCTTCGTGGCAGCTCTCCGCGTGGCTGCGGCGGTGACACAGCAGAAGGCCAGATGGAAGGCCTGTATCAGATCGCGACTGGCGTCGGTAACGTCGTCAGCGGCGTGGTCAACGTGCCGCCGTACTCCGGATCGGGTCGCGGGGGCGCTGGCTTCCGGGTGGGCGCGATGCCCATCGTATCCCTGGTCACTGACGCGTCCTTCCACACCAAGGGGGAATCGGGGCGTACCTGCTTTGGTGCGACGCTTGAGTATGCCGGGGCGGCGGCGATGGCGGCCCATACGCGGGCCCAGACCCTGGCTGCCTTGAAGAACCTGTGCGCACGCGTGGTGGGTGTGTCGATCCCGACCGGAGCGGAAGACGGCTGCATCGCGACCTATGATCTCCTGAGCTTCGCCAATGGCACCGGCGCCGTTGTCCCGCCGCAGGCCTGGGATGCGGCTCCGGGGGGCAGGCCGGCGGGCTGTGCCAGCGGGCAGTGCTGCACCGGCCTCAGCGGATTCGGCGAAGCGCCCAACGCCGAAGGCATGTGCCCCTTGGTGCACAAGGGCAAGACCGATGGAACCGGGGTCGGCACCGCGGTCGCCGACGGCATCGTTCAGCTGACGCGCTTTGCACCCATCGATGTCGACACCAGCAAGACGGGCAGCACGACCAGCGAAGATGGGACGCGCCTGCCCGGCGCCCACACCACGGCCGACTTCATCACCGCCGTGCGCGCCGTCGCTGGCTTGGCCCCCAGCAGCCCGGCTGGTCTGAAGAACCCGACCGTCGCTGGTGACCGCTTCACCGGCGTCACGCCAGGTTCCAGCCTTCGTTTCCTCATTGAAGGCAACAACGACTTCGCGCCCAGCGGCGGCAAGGCGCAGGTCTACCGCGCCAAGCTACGCATCCAGGCCGATTCCTGCGTGGACTTGGAAGAGCGCGACATCATCATCTACGTCCCCGCCAGCTAGCTGCGCGTCGTCTGTGCAGCGGCGGCAGAGGGACCGATGCAGGTCTCAGGGGTCTCCGTTTCCGCGCCGGGCCTCGCCAGGCGGTCGGCTGCCTGGCGCTGGCCTGCGGGGGCGGACTCGCGGGGAGCTCTCACATTCGCGCAGGCGCTCGGGTGCTTGTCCCGGCCTGCGCATGAGCTAAGGGCGGGGACCCGCATCTCCGCCTGGCCGCTGCAAACTACGACATAAGCCACTATCTCATGCAATCAGCGCATAATTTTTATGAAATTTCTGAATATTCTGGTTGCCCGATCGTTGTCGGGCGCTACCATTTATTAATGTAGACATCGGGCGGGTGATGATTCAGTCGTCTGGATGTAAAAACGTGAATATTTCATGCCAACAATGCAGTCGTTTGTAGGGAGGGCCACGCTCATGAGCTTTAAGAGTGTCCTTGCTGGTTTGACGCTGGGGGCTTCGGTTCTGTTTTCTGCCGCTCCGGCCTCGGCAGGCCCAGCTGAGATTCAAGCATTGATTGATCGTTATTATTTTGATATTCAGAACGGCCATCGGAATGACAGCTACATTGTTGACTGGGGTTCGCTGTGGGCCATTGATGCCGTGATGGAGGATCCCGCCGACACCACCTTCGGGTACATGACCGGACGCAGCACGATCGAAAATCGCCTGCGGATCGGATTTCAGGTTCAGTTTGAACGAATTGATATGAAGCCAAAGCAGGTGGTCATTCAGTGGACCGAACACCGCGCTTCTGTGCTGTGGGAACTAAATGCCAAATTCTTGAATGCGCCTACTGTTCCTGCGGACAAGCGTGGAAAATCCGTTCAATTCTACGGAATTACCAACTTCGTGTTGGACGCCACAGACACGCAAATCAAGAAGCAGCAAGCGATTTGGGACTACACGCAAGTCTTCTAGTCGGTCTGACCGCACAACGCAGATACCCACCCGAAGTCGCGGGCCTAGCCATACATACACTGCACGCACCGTAGGCCGCCGCCGCTACCGTCCTATGTCGGTATCGCAGTCGCCTCTGCCAGCCGCTGATTGCTCCCCTCCTTCCCAGAGCCCGCACTATGCTGACGTGCCCCTCTGGAATGGAGTTCGAGATGTCCAGGCCGACGCAGACGTTCGTTGCCGAGCTTGACCTGACCACCCCCGCCGCGATTCGGGACCCCTATCAGCGCGTTGCAA
>JAYRFD010001380.1:0-2465 GCA_041908565.1 Polyangia bacterium
GAAAAAGCGCGGTCCTGCGGCACCTTTGTGCGCATCGACATGGAAGGCACGCCGCACACCGATCGCACCCTGGCCGTCGTCGACGAACTTCGCCGCAGCAGCGACTGGGTGGGCGCCGTCCTGCAGGCGTACTTGTACCGCACCGAGGCGGATCTGCTTCGGCTGTCCGCGGCCGGGACGCGCATCCGGCTGTGCAAAGGCGCCTATCAAGAGCCCGCCGACAAGGCCTTCCCGCTGAAGACCGACGTCGATGCGAACTACATCAAGCTCGCGGGGCTGCTGCTGGACGCCACCGCTCGGCCGGACAGCCCGAAAGCGGCCGCCGATGGGCGCGTGCCGCCGCTGGCTGCCTTGGCCACGCACGACCCCGCGATGATCGACGCCGTGAAGTCGCAGGCGGCAGCCAAGGGCTTGGCCAAAGACGCCTTGGAATTCCAGATGCTGTTTGGCATTCGCCGCGACCTGCAAGAAGCGCTGGTGCGCGAGGGCTATCCGGTGCGCATCTACGTCCCTTACGGCACGCACTGGTATCCGTACTTCATGCGGCGTCTCGCCGAACGCCCAGCCAATGTGTGGTTTCTGCTGTCAAACCTGTTCCGTCGGTAGCAGCCAGAACCACAGACCGCATCGTCCGGGTCGGCGCGGCCGCCTATACTCAACACTTCTGCGCACGATCCACCGTGCGGCTGGGTCCACCCGCGCAGCAACAAGGGCGTCCCCATGGCCGTGGCTGCGTCGACTGCCGAACACCGACTCTATGCCGAGCGCGCAAACGCCCAAGGCGGGTGCCGGCATGGCCAGCCATCTGAATCAGCCGGGGTTCGTCGACCCGCACGTACTTTTTGTGACCCAGATTAGAAACGTCCATACACCTTTTGAAGTAGGAGCAAGCGGATGCAGGCCGTATCAACTTCTGTGATGCAAACCCGCCGACGACCGGGATCCAAGGCCCGAATTCGTCGACACACCCTGGGGCTGCTTTTGGCCAGCGGTGCGTCGCTGCTTTCGGCGCAGCTTGGCTGCGACGCCACCATGAAGACCGTCAAGGGCTGTGGCGCCGACAGCGAATGTCCGATGGGCACCATCTGCCGAGCCACCGACGGTCGCTGCATCACTCCGCCACCGACGATACAGATCGATGTCGTGCTGACCGGAGACGGCACCGGCACCGTCACATCGACCCCGGCCGGCATCACCTGCGGATCGACCTGCAGCGGCAAGTTCAACGTCGGCGAAAAGATGACGCTGACCGCCAATCCCGGCGGCGGATCCAAGGTGGCGGGCTTTTCCATCGGCTGCACCAGCCAGACCGCCACGTGCGACATCACTCCCGACGGCAACATCAACCCGCTGCGCGTGCTGGTCAACTTCGCGGTCGACGTCGCCAGCGTGCAGCCTGCGCTGTGCAACGAATACGGCTTCTGTTGGGAAAACCCGCGCCCGCTGGGCAACCGCCTGCGCCGCGCCATCGTCCCCAGTGGCGGCGAGCTATGGGCCGTCGGTGACGCCGGTACGGTTCTGCGGCGCACCAACGGCAACTTCACGCTGATGCCGACCGGCAGCGACCGCAACCTAAACGGCATCTGGGGCAGCTCTGGCGACAACTTCGTCGTCGGTGACACCGCCACCGTCCTGCGTTACCAAGGGGCCGGCTATGTGGCCGAAGCTGGCACCGGTGGCAACCTGCTGGATGTCTTTGGCGGCCTGGGCACGACGTTTGCCGTCGGCAGCGGAGGAACGATCGCACGGCGCACCGGCACTGGCACGTGGATGGCCGACACCAGCGGGACCACGCAGGATCTATGGGGCATCTGGGGCAGCTCGCTTGCCACGCTAACTGCCGTCGGTGGCGCTGGGATGGTATCGCGCTATTCGGGCACTGGCACGGTGTGGACCAGCGCGCCCGAAGCGGCCTTCGCTTCGTACACCTTCCGCGGCCTGACCGGCGTCGGCACCACGCTGTGGGCAATCGATTCCTTTGGCGGCATCGCTCGCTATGCCGGGACGTGGGCCGAGACGCGCCGCAACAACAACGACAACCTATTCGGTGTCGCCGTCGTCGCTGGCACTCCGTATGTGGCCGGCGGCAACCCCGGAGGCACCGGCACCGTCCTGCGCTACGACGGAACCGCCTGGCAGCGCGATGTCAGTGGATCGGGCGCGCCCAACACGTTCTATGGCATCGCTGGCAGCGCCGCCAACGATGTCTGGGCCGTCGGCGATGCGGGCACTGTCTGGCAGTACGACGGAACTAGCTGGCAGCCCAAGTCCAGCGGCCTGACCACGACGCTAAACGGCATCGCTGCGGTCGACACGCAGAACGTCTGGGCCGTCGGCAGTGGTGGCACGCTGCTGCGCTACAACGGCACGTACTTTTCGCCGCAGAACATCGGCGCCACCGGCAGCCTGCAGGCCGTCTGGGCAGCCAGTTCCAGCGACGTCTGGGCCGTCGGCAGCGGCGGACA
>JAYRFD010001381.1:0-3635 GCA_041908565.1 Polyangia bacterium
CTGAAGGTGTTAAACCGCGAGATGATGCGCAACCCCGAGATGGTCGCGCGCTTCGAACGGGAAGCCCTGGCGGCCGCCCACATCGACCATCCGAACGTCGTGGCGGCGACCGACAGTGGACGCACCGATGATGGCGCGCTGTTTGTCGTCCTGGAATACATCGACGGCAAGAGCCTGCGCGACCGCCTGAACCATGGCCCTCTGCCACCGCCGGTGGCGTTGCACATCGGCAAGCAGATTGCCGGCGCCCTGCTGCGCGCCCACGGCCTTGGCATCATCCACCGCGACTTGAAGCCCGAAAACGTCATGCTGGTCCTGCGCGACGGAGACAACAACTTCGTCAAGGTGCTGGACTTCGGCCTAGCGAAGCTTTCGATCAGCGCGCTTTTGGATGGCGAAAGTGAAACCAGCGTACGCCGCAGCGAAGTGCTGACGCGGTACGGCGCGGTGTTTGGCACGCCGGCGTATATGGCTCCCGAGCAAGCGGCGGGTGGCGAAGTCGACGGCCGCACCGATCTGTACGCGCTGGGCGTCGTGCTGTACGAGATGCTGTCTGGCGTGCTGCCGTTTGATGGCGATGACTCGGCGGCCCTTTTGCGCATGCACGTCGTGGCCAAGGTGCCGACGATGCGCGAGCGGGCCCCGCACATCAAGATCGCGCCGGCCTTGGAAGCGCTGGTGATGCGCCTTCTGGAAAAGAAGCCCGAGAGCCGCATCCAAAGCGCCAAGCTGCTTCTGGAAGCCCTGGACAACGTCATCGCATCGGAAGGCCTGAAGTACGACCCCAGCTTGAGCGTGCCCAGTCCGACCTCATCGGGAAAGAACGTTGTCGTGGGGCGTGGAGCCGCGAACGACAAGCCGACGCGCGTGGCGCCAGATGACTACGCGCAGAAAAGTGAAGCCGCGTTCGCCAATGCCGAGACCAAGCTCGATCCCACCGGCGATCCCAGCAATGCCGGTGCGCTGTCAGCGGCCCTGAAAGACCTGGCCAGCGATGCCACCAAAGACACGGAGGCCGCAGGGACAGGCGATAAAGCCGCGGCCGCAGCGAAGCCGGCCGAAGGCGGCGCCGGCCCCAAGCTGCGCATGCCGAGCGTGGTCGATCTGAACCTGATCGCGCCCGAAAACGCCCCCAACCCGGCACTGCTGACGCCCGCCCCGCCGCCGACGCTGGGCGAGCGAGTCAAAGACGCCGGTGGCGAAGCCGTGGGCTGGTGGCGTGCGACGGGCTGGCCGCTGGTGCAGCGAAAGAGCCAGCAGGCCTGGACGTTTACGCGCACGAATGTGCCGATCTACTGGGGCAAGCTGCTCGACTTTGTGCGCGGCAAGCTGCCGGAAAAGCACCGGCATATGTCCCAGACCCTGCTGGGCGTGATCGTCGGTGCGGTGCTGGCGGTGCCGCTTTTGATCGTGCTGGTCATTCTGTTCGGCGGCGGCTCTGACACGCCGAGCACGGGCGCCATGGCCGGCTACGCCACCGATGCCGAGATGGAAAAAGGCATCAACGACGGCGCCGCGAAGCTGGAAAAGCTGGTGGCCAAGTACCCGCAGGACTCGCGCATCTATCGCGCCTTGGCGCGCGCCCATGCCTCGCGAAAGAACTACGCGGGTGCGCTGCGGGCGATCACGACGCTGTCGCGCCTGGATCCGGCGATGGCCAGCGATGATCAGATGCTGCAAGTGGTCGGCGATGCCGCGCTGCAGCCAGAGACCGCAGACGCGGCGCTTTCGCTGCTTGAGACCGGACTTGGCGATCGCGGCGTCGGGGCGCTAAGCGACCTGGCCGATCGCACGACGATGGAGCCCTGGCGCAGCAAGTTCTTCACCAGCCTGAGCAAAGGCAACGTGCGGGCGCTGGCGTCGGAGCCGACCATCATTCTGATCGACCTGCGCGGCGCGGCGCGCTGCGAAGACAAGCGCAACCTGCTGCGACGCGCCGCCACGCAAGGCGACGCACGCACGCTGAGCTATCTGCAGCAGCTTCAGCTACCGACGGGCTGCGGCCCCGGCGGCCAGAACGACTGCTGGCCGTGCTTGAGAAAAGGCTCGGTCTTGCAGTCGACCATCGACCAGCTTCAGAAGCGGCTGGCCGGCGGCTAACTGCGTTGGCCAGCGCGGTCCGTGCGGCGCGTGCAGCGTCTTTTGTTGCAGACAGGTCGCCGGTGCGCGCAGCGTCGTGTTACGGACGGGTTGGCGGAAAGATCGGCAAGCAGTCGACGTCTTCGCTGGCGCCCGCCGATGCCGCGTTGGCCGGGGGATAGGCGTAACCAAAGGCGATGCACATCTCGTTGTCGCCGACGCCGAACTCGATGACCTTGTCGAAGGTGTTTTCCCAGCTGCAGGCAAAGCGAATGCCGTCGCCGCGTCCGCCCTGGCTTAGATCAACGGCGGGCATGAACTGACGGATGTCGGTCTCGCCGCGGGCGCCGTAGTTCATCAGGTCCAGGACCGGCTGCCCATCGCGCGGCCCGCCCAGAAACGACAGAGTGAAGCGCCGCCCCAGGGCATGCATATGCGGCAGGATCTGCACCAAATGCATCGGTCGCGCAAGCGGACAGTCGGCCTGCACCGTGAACATGCTGCGCGGCGGAATGTGGAACTTGAAGTAGGTCCAGGCAAACGGCCCCAGTTCCACCTGGACGGTCGAAGGCGCGATGGTGAACCACTGATAGCGCGGAGCGATGACCAAGGGTCGCGAGCTGGCATTTAGGTAGTGCATGCGCGCGACCACTTCTTGATCGTCGCCGACCCGGAAGGCGTAGCCCTCGGGGAAGCTCTGCCACTCGCTGCCCTGCACCTGGGTCGACGATGCGAACAGCACGCTGCCACCGCTGGCGATCTCTAATGCGATGTCGGCTTGGCCGCCGGTGCTGCAGGGGCGGACGCCATCGCCGGTTCGCCCGCGGGTGGT
Organism: Polyangia bacterium; assembly: GCA_041908565.1. GTDB lineage: Bacteria > Myxococcota_A > Polyangia > Palsa-1104 > JAEUJZ01 > JAEUJZ01. The sequence continues at coordinate 2,912 of JAYRFD010001381.1, forward strand.
GATGTTGCCGTGGTGCAGGCCGGGGCCCGTCGTCACCACGCCGGCGTTGACCATGCGGCTGGGGCCGCGCAGGACCAAAGGCAGGGCGTAGCAGATCTCGCGTTCTTCGCCGGGTGCCAAGGTCAACGGTGGCAGTTCGATGTCGAAGCCACCGACGCTGTTCGCAGGCGGAGCCGCTGCTGGAGGCCGCCCCGGGGGCAGGCTGGGATCCGCGGGCCCGCCCCCCGGTTCCATGGGCGAGCAGGCCAGCGCCACCGACGCCACCAAGGATGGGACCACGCCCCAGGGGCGCCGTGCGACGCGTCGTGCGTTGCGTATTGCGTGTCCTTCCCGTGCTGCGCGTCCTTCGCATTGTTCCGCCATGGCATTCTCCCTGCGACGGCGCAGCCAGCCGACCGCCGCTGCGCGGCAGTGTGCGCCCAGTCAGCCCCCGCGCGGAATCCCCAAAGTGGACGACGCCCACAAATCTGGAGCCGCGCGCCGTTGCTCCGTCGCCTGAGGCGACCGGTCTGGCGGCGGGCTGGGCTTCGGGCGTGGCGTCGGGCCCAGAGCCCAGACAATGCCGGCCCATGCCAGACCCGGAATGCGGTATTAGTAAGCGAGTCACCATGGCTCGCCAGCGTCCGCAGAAGGACGACACCAACGTCGTCCTAGATAAGAAACCGTCGACCCGGCTCAAGCCGCCGCAGATGTACAAGGTCCTTCTGCACAACGACGACTACAC
>JAYRFD010001382.1:0-1823 GCA_041908565.1 Polyangia bacterium
CCGCCAATTCTGCCGTGTGTTACGCGCTTGGCATCACCGCCTGCGATCCGCTGAAGATGGATCTTTTGTTCGAGCGCTTCTTGTCCGAAGAGCGCGGCGAGTGGCCCGATATCGATCTGGACTTGCCGTCGGGGGCAGCGCGCGAAGAGATCATCCAGCACCTGTATCGCAAGTACGGTCCGCACGGCTGCGCGATGACCGGCAGCGTCATCACCTATCGCGGGCGCAGTGCTGTGCGCGACATCGGCAAGGCGCTGGATCTGCCCACTGACGCCATCGATCGCTTGGCCAAGTCCGTCGGTCATTACGAAGATCCGCGCACGCCCAGCCCGGGGGCTGCGGACGAATCGACCAGTACGCTGGCCGGGCGCATGCGTGAAGCCGGCCTGGACCCCGAATCTGTCGACGGGCGACGCTTTTCCTCGCTGTGGACGCAGGTGCAGGATCTGCCGCGTCACTTCGCGCAGCATCCCGGCGGCATGATCATCGCGGCGGGACGCTTGGATGACGTGGTGCCGCTGGAGCCGGCCGCCATGCCCGGTCGCGTCGTCATGCAGTGGGACAAAGACGACGTCGAAGATCTGGGCATCGTGAAGATCGATCTGCTGGGCCTGGGCATGCTGGCGGCACTGGCTGAAGCGCGCGATCTGGTGCCGCAGCACGCTGGAGTCGCCTTCGATCTGCACACGCTGCCCGCCGATGATCCGGCGACCTATGACCTGATCACGCGCGGTGACACCGTCGGTGTGTTTCAGATCGAAAGCCGGGCGCAGATGGCCATCTTGCCGCGCACGCAGCCGCGATCGTTTTACGACTTGGTGGTGCAGGTCGGGCTGATTCGTCCCGGCCCGATCATCGGCGACATGGTGCACCCCTACCTAAAACGCCGAGCCGGACGTGAACCCGTTCGCTGCGTCCATCCGTCGCTGGAACCGGTTCTATCGCGCACCTTGGGCATCCCGTTGTTTCAGGAACAGATCATGCGCGTGGCCATGATCGCCGGCGGCTTCACGGGTGGACAAGCCGATGAACTGCGTCGGGCCATGGGCGGTAAGCACGGCGTTGAAAAGATGGCTCGCATGGTCAGCGCGCTGCGCGAAGGCATGGCTGCGCGCGGCATCACCGGCGCTGCTGCCGACGAGATCGTGGCGTCGATCACCGCGTTTGCCGCCTATGGCTTTCCAGAATCACACGCCATCAGCTTTGCGTACCTGACCTATGCCAGTGCGTATCTGAAGGCACACCATCCAGCGGCGTTTTATGTGTCGCTGCTGAACGCTTGGCCGATGGGTTTTTATCATCCGGCGACGCTGGTCAAGGACGCGCAGCGACATGGCGTGCGCGTGCTGCCGATCGAGATCAACACGTCGCAATCGCGCTGCACCTTGGACCCGCCCGCGACGCCTGCGACCCAAGTCTCGGCAACAGCATCGGCGTCCAGCGATGTGAACGGGACACCGACTGCCGATCGCGCGGCTTCGTCGTCGCATGGTGTGCTGCGCATGGGGCTGCGTTATGTCCGCGGGCTTTCGCAGGCCGCCGCCGAAGCCCTGGTGGCCGAGCGCAGAAGCGGTCCGTATCAAAGCATCGGTGACCTGCGGCGACGGGCTCCGTTCTTGTCGGCTCGCGACTTGTCGACCTTGGCCGAGATCGGTGCGTTCGCGCGCTTGGACGGCCAGCCCAGCCGACGCAGCGCCTTGTGGCAGGTCAGCGCCATGGGCGATAGAGAGGGCCTGTTGGCCGGTGCCATCGCCGACGCTGATTCGCCCCTTTCCGAGATGAACCTAGCCGAGCGCATTGCCGCCGATTTCCACGGTGCAGCG
>JAYRFD010001383.1:0-3091 GCA_041908565.1 Polyangia bacterium
CCACTTTTCGATCCAGCTGTTCGTCGTACGCGGCGTAGACCGTGCCCATCCCTCCTTCGCCGAGCTTGCGCAAAAGGACGAAGCGGCCCAGTCGCTGCGTGACCACCGATTCGCTGCCCGTGTCTTCCTGTTTTGCGGAAGCTTGGGGCGCGGCCGCCGCCGCATCAATCGTCTGATCCAGTGGCCCTACCTGCACGATTCCCCGTCGCAGATCCCAAGGAGATTCCGACACGGAATCCATCGTATCACGCGACTTGGACATGGATCGCGACAGCCCCCGAGCATCAACCGTTCCGACGAAGACAGCAAAGGCGAAGGTCGCGGGGTCCGGGGCGCGTGCTCTGTTGTTGTGCGGATGCGACGATTCTGCGCATGATGGGCGCCGTTTGGATGTAGTAGGCAGCGCAAGCAGGGCCAGCAGAACCAGGAGAAACAGCGATGGCGAAACAGGGTGGAGCGGGAGATAGCGGCGGGAAAGGGACAGGACGGACCAGCAGTGGCAAGCCAGAAAAAGGCACCGCGGCTGGTGGAAAACCCAGCCCGGCCGCTCCGCCTTCGACGCTGGAAGAGCTGGATCTAAGCGGCATCGCCGACGATGCTGAACTGGAAGCCGTCAGCCAAGAGCTAGAGCAGGGCTGGCAGCACATCGAAGACGGCAAGATCGATGAAGCGCGCGCCGTCGCCGATCACCTGATGTCGCAGTATCCAGAGACGCCCGAGGTGTTGGTGCTGCTGGGCATGGTCGAGAGCCTTGAGGGCAAGCCCGAGCAAGCGCTGCAGCACTACGAACAGGCCAGCGAAGGCGACCCTGACTACGTCGAGCCTCTTTTGTGCGCCGCCGAGCTGTACATCTGGGAGCTGGGCGAAGACGAAAAAGGCCTGGAGCTTTGCCGCCGCGCCAAGGAAGTGGCCGAAGAAGAAGACGAATACTTGGACGCGCTGCTCTTGCAAGCCGAGGCCGAGATCAACCTGGGCCGCGAGCGGGCTGCGCTGACCACGCTGCGCGAGATCCCCGAAGTCGACCTGCCCGAGATGCGCTATCACGTGCGGGCGGGCCGCCTGCTTCTCGATCTGCAGCGCATCGAGGAAGCGGAGCGCCAGTTCAAGCGCGCGTACGAAAAAGAACCGGACAACGTCGACGCTCTGCACGGCCTGGGTCTGTGCGCCGAGCACCGCGATCAGCGCCCGCGCATGATCGAGTGCTTCCAGAAAGTGCGCGCGCTGGATCTGAAAGAAGAACGGCCGCCGTGGGCTCTGTCGGAAGCGGCGTTTCGCAAGCTGTGTGCGACCGCGCTGGACGAGCTACCCGAAGACCTGCGCCGACGCATGAAGAACGTGCCTATCGTGGCCAGCGACTATCCGTCGGCGGACATGGTCCGCGATGGCAGCGACCCTCGGATGCTGGGCTTTTTTGCCGGCGTCCCGTTCGGCGAACAGAGCCAGGTCGGTGGCACGCCGCACCTGGAAGCGATCTTCCTGTTCCAGCGCAACATCGAGCGCATCGCGTATGGCCCCGAGGATGTCGAACAAGAAGTGCGCGTCACGCTGGTGCATGAAGCGGGGCACTTCTTCGGGCTCAGCGAAGAACAGCTAGAAGCCATGGGCCTGGGCTAGATCCTTCGCACGCGGAAAGGATCCCCATCGGTCGCCGTTTTCCGACGAGGCATGGGCTTACGGAAATGGCGGCGGGCAAGCGCGGCAAAGTGTGATAAGCAACGCCCATGCTTGCCCCCAAGAGCTTCCGCTATCTGCCTCCCGTCGACGAAGAGGGCGTGGCCACCATCGTCCTCGACCGTCCTGACACGCTCAACTCGCTGACTTTTGCGGTCTATCGCGAGCTGACAGATTTCCTGTTGGCGCTGCGTCACGAGCCCGCTGTGCGTGCCCTGGTGTTGACGGGCGAAGGCCGCGGCTTTTGCAGCGGCGGCAGCGTCAACGACATCATCGGTCCGTTGATCAAGATGCAGGCGCACGAGCTTCTGGCGTTTACGCGCATGACCGGCGAGCTGATCGGCAACCTGCGCAGCCTGCCCAAGCCGGTTGTCGCGGCGATCAATGGCGTCGCCGCCGGGGCCGGCGCTGTCATCGCCTTGGCCTGTGATTTTCGCGTCGCAGCCGAGCAAGCCAAGATCGCCTTTCTGTTCAACCGCGTCGGCCTGTGCGGTGCCGACATGGGGGCGGGCTGGCTGCTGCCGCAGATCGTCGGCTTGGGTCGCGCGACCGAAATCCTGATGCTGGGCGAGCCGGTGCTGGCGCCGCGCGCGCTTGAGATCGGGCTTGTGCATCGCGTAGTTCCCGACGCTGCGGCCGCTCGATCCGAGGCGCTTTCGCTGGCCCGCAAGCTGGCGAGCGGACCGACGTTTGCGCACGGCATGACCAAGACCATGCTCAGTCAGGAAGCCAATATGGGCTTGGCGCAAGCGCTGGAAGCGGAAGCGCAAGCGCAGCAGATCTGCATGCAGACGCACGACTTCCGCGAGGCCTATCACGCGTTCATGGAAAAGCGCGAGCCGCGCTTCATCGGGCGGTAGCGCATGCACACGTCATCGTCTGCGCTGCTGTCTCGACTGCAAACGCTGCTGCCTGACCAGACGCCAGATCCCCGCATCGCGCGTGATGCGCTGCTGCGCACCGTCGCCGATCTGGCCATCCCCGATCCCGAACCAGACCCACGCACCATCGTCGCCCAGCTGGCACAAGCCGGGCTGCTTGCCCACTGCGTGCCAGGAAAAGACGCAGTGCCCGGCCGTGAGCTATCGATCCGCACCCTATGCCTGCTGCGGTCGGCGCTTTCGTATCGATCGCCGCTTTATGACCTGATGTTCGTCATGCAGGGTCTGGGCAGTCACGCGGTGGTGCAGGCGGGATCGGCGCAGCAGCGCGACGAATACCTGCCGCGCGTCGCCAGCGGTCAGGCCCTGGCCGCACTTGCCTTGACCGAGCCAGAGGCCGGCAGCGATCTTTCGGGCATTCGCACGCGTGCACAGAAACAGGCCGACGGGCGGTATCGCATCGACGGCGAAAAGGTCTTCATATCGAACGCCGGCTTGGCGACGCACTATGTGCTGTACGCGCGCACCGACGATCATCC
>JAYRFD010001384.1:0-1589 GCA_041908565.1 Polyangia bacterium
AGCGTTCAGGACCCCACGGCGGCCTTTATGAACCGCTTGAATGGCCTGGGGGTGGGCATCGGCTTGGGCATGCGCTTGAGCCTGGACTTCGGCCCGAAGAGCGCGCGCTTGATCCGCGCCACCGCCGAGCTTCGGCAATACGAAGCCAAGCGACACGAAGCGCTGTCCGCGGGCGCGCTGGAGATCGAGCGGACGTACAACGACTTCGTCGAAGCGATGCGCCGCTACCGCGCAGCCGAAACGGCAGAGCGCCGCGCGCGGGGCTGGCTGCAGGGCATCCAGCAGAACATCGACGTCGGCACCGCCGAGTCACGCGACATGACCGATGCACTGCGCACGTACTTTGAACAGCACATCAACGTGCTGCGCGCTCTCAACGATGCGAACGTCCAGGCGGCGCTGCTGCGTCGCCAGTGTGGACTGGAGGTAATTCCCAAATGACTGCTCAGCTTGGCCTAGGTTCTTCTTCCCGTCGTTCCCTGCCTTCGGTTTCCCGCGTGTGGGCCCTGCGCATCGGGCTTGCGCTGGGTGGCGTTTCGGTGGCGTTTCTGCCTGCGGTTGCAGTCGCTGCGCCCAGCACGGTGGGCATGGGACCGCGTGCCACGCTGCAGAAGCTCAACGGCGATGGCGACAAGCTGCTGCGGGCCCAGACCGTCGCCGGATCCGACGAAGAACAGCGCGTGAAGAACGACATCAAGCAGCGCGCGTCCGAGCTTTTGGACTACGGCGAGCTGTGCAAGCGCGCGCTTGGCGAACACTGGGCCAAGATGCCGGAAAAGCAGCGTGACGAATTCGTGGCGACGCTGCGCGACCTGATTGAACGCAACTACGTCAAGCAGCTGCGCACCAACCTGGACTACGACGTCAAGTACGGCGACGAAGAAGTGACCAAGGAAGAAGCCAAGGTCGTCACCACGCTGAAGCTGCAGACCAAGGGCAAGTCGACGACGGCGACCATCGAGTACCGTCTGGTCCAGCACGACAACCGCTGGATGGTCTACGACGTGATCACCGATGAGCTGTCGCTGGTGCGCAACTACCGGTCGACCTTTCTGCGCATCATTGGTAGCTCGGGCTATGACGGTCTTCTGAACAAGATGAAGACCAAGCTGACCGACGAACGCGCACGAGACGCCAAGGAAGAGCAAGAGCGCCAAGCGAAGAAGGCCGCCGGCGCCGCCCCTGCTGCGTCACCAAAGAACTAGCAGGACCAGCAGCACCAGCAGGATCGCGCAGCCGACCAGCAGCCACGACGTCAGCGACAGCCGCAGGCCTCCAGAAGCGCCGACCGCGACATTGGCCGTGCTGCTGTCGCTTTTGTCTTTGGCGGATGTACCGCGGGCGGGAACCGGAGTCGTGGCCTGTGGAGCCGAGACGGCGCCTGCCCCGCCCGATGGCGTCGCACTTTGGCCACCGCCCGGTCCGGGAAAAGACCCCGACGAGGGGGAACTGCTGCGCGGCGTGGCTGGCAGCGCTGGCGTGCCAGAGCGCGGCGATGGCGTCGGTGTCGGCGTGGGCGTCGGTGTCGACGTCCTTGGGGCCGATCGCATAGAACCCGGCGGAGTCGGCGTGTGCGACGGTATGCTGGG
>JAYRFD010001385.1:0-5589 GCA_041908565.1 Polyangia bacterium
CGGCGGCATCGTGATGGTGCCGCTTTTGGCCATGGTCTTTAACTGCGTCGGCATGGTCGGCGCGTACATCGTCGCCGTCGGCATGCAGAACGTCGACCGCGGCATCTTCATGGAAAACGCGCGCTGGCTTCTGGACCCCAACGACCTCACGCAAGGCGTCATCAAGGCCGTGGTGTTCGGAGTGGCGCTGACGCTGATCGCGTGCCAGCAGGGCTATAACGCATCCGGCGGCGCCAAGGGCGTGGGTATCGCCACCACGCGCGCTGTCGTCGGCAGCTTCGTCACCATCTTGGTGCTCGACTACTTCTTGACCGACTTGTGGCTGACGTTCTTTAGCAAGAACATCCAGAACTGAGCTGCCGCATGCCGTGGAATCCCGACGAAAAAGAAGACGTCAGCCAGCGAAGTGAGCAGTGGCACGTCCGCATTCGCGGCATCAACAAGACGTTCGGCACGCACCACGTCTTGCGCGGCGTCAGCTTGGACATCGCGCGCGGCAAGATCAACGTCATCATCGGCGGTTCCGGTCAGGGCAAGTCGGTGATCATGAAGCACCTGATGGGCCTGCTGAAGCCCGACACCGGCACCATCTACGTCGACGGCGAAGACATCGTGCCGCTAAACGACGTGGGGTTGAATCGCGTGCGCAAGCAGTTCGGCATGCTGTTTCAGTACGCCGCGCTGTTCGATTCGCTGACGGTGGAAGAAAACATCGTCTTCGCCTTGGTCGAACACGGCGATCCTTCGACGCCCGAGCGCTATGCCGACGGTCGCCGTCGATCTCCGCGTCGCTTCAGCCGGACCGAGCTACACACGATCGCGCTGGAACAGCTAGACAAGCTGGCGCTGCCGCGTGTCCTTCTGCGCAAGTACCCAGCCGAGCTGTCCGGCGGTCAGCGCAAGCGCGTCGGTCTGGCGCGCGCTCTGGTCATGAAGCCGCGCATCCTTTTGTACGACGAGCCCACCACCGGCTTGGATCCGGTGTCGACGAAGAATGTCGATGACATGATTCGCGATGTATCGCGCGAGCATGGCGTGACCAGCGTCATCATCAGCCACGACATGGCATCGACCTTTCGCATCGGCGACCGCGTGTCGGCGCTGTACAACGGTAGAATCATCGAAAGTGGGCCGCCGAACGATCTGCGCAAAAGTCGCCACAAGTGGCTGCGTGAGTTCATCGCCACATCAGGCGCTGTGCAGATGGAACCGGTTGCTGAAGAAGATCTGGTCGACGAGCCCTTGATCACCGCGGGAGCACCCCCATGAAGACGTTTTCGGCTGCCCTCAAGGTGGGGATCACCACCCTCGTAATTATGGCGATGAGCACCGTGGCGTACCGCTTCGTCAGCAAGAGCATGCGCGGTCCGTCAGGCCCCGTGGTGTGGGCGCTATTCAAAGACGCCACCGGCCTGGTCGATAAGTCGCGTGTGCAAGTAGCCGGCCTTCTGATCGGCGAGATTGTCGATCGTCGCTTGCAAGGCAACTTGGCGCGCGTCGCCATCCGCATCCGGCCCGAGACTGAGGTATGGTCAAACGCCGCGATCTACAAGAAAAGCTCGTCGCTTTTGGGCGAGTACTACATCGAAGTCGATCCCGGCACGCCAGAGTCACCCGATCCACTGTCGGGGCAGATGACGCGCAACCATCGTCTGAAAGAAGGCGACCAGATCGTCAACGTCGTCGAAGCGATCACGACATCGGACATCCTGTACCAAGTCAACGAAACGCTGCCCATCGTGCGCGACATCTTGCGCGACGTGCAGAAGCTGACGCAGGGCCCGGTGCAGGACATCGCGCGCGACGTGCAAAGCAGCATCGTCAAAAACTCGGACGCCATCACCCAGCTGATCAAGCACGTCGATGAAATCGCCGTTGACGTGAAGGGCATGACCGGCGGCCAAAGCCGGGACGATATCTCGAAGGCCATCGCCAACGTGCGCGAGATCACCGAAGGCCTGCGCGATCTGGTCGGCAAGGGATCCAGCGAAGTCGACTCGACGGGAACCAAGCTGCGGCAGAACCTGGACAAGATCTCGAACGCGGTCGACAACTTGAACACCGCGCTTGGCAACGTCGCTTCGCTGACCACCGACGTCCGCAAGGGCAAGGGAACCGTGGGGCGCCTTCTGGTCGACGAAGCCATCGGCGACAACGTGCAGCAGATCACGGACGACGCACGCGACTTTGTGCGCACGCTGGGCACGCTGCAGACCATTGTCGGTCTGCGCGCCGAATACTACGTGTCGACCAACGACATCAAGAACGCCGTCGAGATTCGCCTGCAGACGCGCCCCGACAAGTACTACCAGCTGGAGCTGATCGACGACCCGCGCGGCACGCGCAGCTATCAGCGCGTGTACACCACGACCGATGATCCATCGAAGCCGGTGGGCACGACGACCGACACCGTGACCATGACGCGCGGCTTCAAGATCAGCTTTCAGTTCGCCAAGCGCTTCCTGTTCGATCCCAAGTGGTTCATCCTGACGCTGCGATACGGCATCAAGGAATCGACGGGCGGCATCGGCTTTGACATGGACTTCTTCCGCGAGCGCCTGGCCCTGCGCGCCGACCTGTTTGACTTCCGCGCCAACGTCCTGCCTCGCCTGCGCATTTGGAGCTTGGTGCAGCCGTACCGCAACCTGTTCCTGGTGGGCGGCGTCGACGATGTCCTAAACGACCGGCCGCCGGGCGTGCTGAGCAACACCGGGCGCGACTTCTACATCGGCGGCCAGCTGATGTTCAACGACGAAGACCTGAAGGCCTTGCTTGCCGTCGCTGGATCGGCCATCAGCGGCGCCGGTAAGTAGCCACGATTCGCATTCCCTGCCGAGCTGTGCTTCGCGATAGAATGACCCCATGTGTGCCTCTCGGGGTCTGATCTCAGCATCGACTGAAAAACCACCCAGAGCCGCGACATGGGCCGCGCGCCTGCGTTCGCAGGCACTGCTTGGCGTGCTGTGTGCGGCACCGAGCCTGCTTGCTGCTTCGCTTTTGTGCGGCGGTGTTCAATCCGCGCATGCACAAGGCCGCGCCGGCAGCGAGACGGAAGAAGACGTCCTGTTCAAAAAGGCCGAAGAAGAATTCAACGCCGGGGACTATGCCGGGGCTGCTGAGCTTTACGATCAGGTCATCAAGATCAACCCCAACCGCGTCGAGGCCTTCGTCAAACGAGCGACGCTGCACTTCCGCGAGCGCGACTACACCAAAGCCATCGAGCTTCTGACGCGCGCCGAAAAGCTGTCGGTCAGCGACCTGACGATCAAGACGGTGCTGGGCCTGTGCTTCTACGAAAGCGGTCAGCGTGAACGCGGCCTGTCGTACTTGGAAGACGTGGTCCGCCAGCGCGCCGAAAGCTACGAAGCGCAGTTCCAGATCGGCAAGCACTACGCGCGAGTCGAGCCGACGCGCGCGATCACCGCGCTCGAGCAGTACTTCCGTTACCGTCCCGACGATCAGAAGGGCCTGGATCCCCTGGCGCAACATCACCTGGGCACGGCGTATTACTTGCGCGGACAGCTGCCCGATGCCGCGCGCCTGCTGCAGCAGGCACGGGAAAGTCGGCCGCGTGATCACCAGATTCGCCAGATGCTGGGGACGATCTACATCGCCCAGCGCCGCTGGGCCGAAGGGGCCGAGCTATACGAGACCTATCAGAGCGAGATCGATCGACGCCCCGCAGTCGCCTTCAACTTGGCGACCTGTTACCTGAACCTGAACCGCCGCGACGAAGCGCGCAAGCTGGCGCAGAAGTATCGCGAGCTTCGCGCGGATGATCCGCGCGGGCTGCTGCTTTTGGCATCGATCGATCGCAGCAGCGACAAGGAATCCGATCTGCGGGCCGCACTGCAGAAGTATGAACAGGCGCAGGAGGCCATGCGGTCGCACAGCTCGTCGCTGGAGGGGCGGTCGCGCGTGAACGTCCGGGTTGCGATGGCGCGGACCTATCTGCAGCTGAAAGACACGCAGCGCGCCGTGAACTTGTTAGAACCAGCGCTGCATGATCTGAAGAGCAAGTCAGATGCGTCTGATTCCGGGCGCACCGATGGCAGCCGCGAAGAAGCGGAGCTTGTCGCGGCGATGATCGACTCGCGCTTGCAGCAGATGACGCAGGCCAAGATTCTGCCTGGATCGCCGCAAGTACCGGCGGGGCTTCTGCCCTTGGCCGAGAGGCTGGCCGATCTGTCCGCAGGCGATGCACCGGCGCTGGCCTTGGCTGGTAGCGCGGCCTATGCAGCGGGCAACTTCGAAAAGGCGCGCCGCTTCTACAGTGAAGCGCGCACGCAAGATGACAAGCTGCCGCGGGCTCGCGTGGGGCTGTCGCGCACGCTGGAACAGTTGGCTCTTTCGGAAGTGTCACGGGTCGAAGAGGCGACGCCACGCTTTTCGGACAAAGGCGCCAAGAAAGATCAGGCGGCCGCGCCCGCTGCATCCAACGATGCGCGCAACGCCGCATTGGCCAGCGCGCTTACGTTGCTGCGTGAAGCACAGCGCTTGGATGACAGCCCCAGCGTCACACGCAACCTGGCGGCGGTGTACCTGCTGCAAGGCAACGCGGCAGAAAGCGAAAAGCTGCTGCTGGCGCCCAACTTCAGTCGCGGCGATGTGATGGCGCTGCGCCTGCGATCGCGCGCGCAGCAGCAGCTGGGCAAGTCGGCCGCGGCGCAGGAATCGGCCGATCGGGCCGTCAGCGAAGCGAAAAAGCAGCTGGAAAATCTGCCCAGCGCCGACGGAAATCGTCGACCTCTTTTGGCCCAGCGCTTGGCCGAGACGCAGATCGAGCTGGCAGCCCGCCTGCTTGGCGAAGGCAAAGACACGCGCGATCGGCTGGAACGAGCCGTCGATCTGTTGGAGCAAGCGAGCAAAGACCTGGGCTCGCTTTCCGATGGGCCGCTGATCAAGGACACGCTGCGCGTGGCACAGCGCGATCTGGCGGTTGCGCGGCTGCGACGCGGACGCCTGCGCTTGGCGGAAGCCGAAAGCCAGATCAGCAAGAACGGTGTCACCGCATCGACGTTGAAAGTGGCCGAAGAAGCGCTGGCCGATCTGCAGCAAGCCGTCGACAGCAGCCGCTTGGAATCGCAAGGGCCAAGCCGCGAAGTTGGGCAGGCGCTGTGTCTGGCGTCTTTGGCGGCCGCGCAGGCCAACCAGCCGAAGGTGGCGCGCGATCTATTGAACCGCGCAACCTCGACCGGTTGTGAATTGGTGGCGCCGTACAACAAGCTGGGCACCGAGCTGCTTTCGGTCTTTGTCACCTATCGCGGAACGACTGCACCGGCACAGCGCGAACAGCTTCTGCGCACGTTGCCGCGCCTGCAGGGACGCGCTGGAAATGCGCCCGATGCGGCGACGCTGCAGCGTGTGCTGCGGACGCTTTTGTATTCGACCAACATGGCGCTGGCCTACGATTACTACGTGTCGGGGCGATCCAAGCAGGTGGGTCCGACGCTGCGAGCCGCGCAGAAGACGGCGCCGCGCAGCGATGATGAAGAAGCGATCCTGCAGCACAACCTGGCCATCGTCGATCTGAACGAAGGGCGGGGCACCGGCGAAAAGACGCTTGAGCGCCTGGGGCAAAACCCGCCG
>JAYRFD010001386.1:0-4697 GCA_041908565.1 Polyangia bacterium
CTGCGCCGCCTGATCCGCGAAGACATCACGCTAGAGACCAAGCTGGATCCCGACCTGCTGCGCATCCGGGCCGACGCCGGACAGCTGGATCAAGTGATCATGAACTTGGTGGTCAATGCGCGGGACGCCATGCCGAACGGCGGTCACCTAAGCCTGCAGACGCAGAACGTCGACGTTCAGCCCAGCGAGCTAGCCCAGTATCCGACCTTGCAGGCCGGCCCCCACGTTCGCCTGACCGCCGCGGACAATGGCATCGGCATCCGCAGCGAGATCCTGGGCCTGATCTTCGATCCGTTCTTCACCACCAAGCCGCTGGGCGAAGGCACTGGCCTTGGCCTGGCCGTGGTGCAAGGCATCGTGCAGCAAGCCGGCGGACATATTCGCGTACACAGCGAGCCTGGCCAGGGAACCACCTTCGTGCTGCTGTTCCCGGCGCTGCGCGCGCCAAGCTCGCGGCCGTCCGATGCTCCATTGCAAAGCGCAGACCGAGGTACCGAGACCGTCCTTTTGGTCGAAGACGATGAAAAGGTGCGCAAGATCGCCAGCATGTCGCTGTCGCTATATGGCTATCGTGTGCTGGAAGCGGAAGATGGCGAACACGCGCTGGACATCTTCGAAGACGAGACGCGCCCGATCGATCTGCTGATCACGGATCTGGTCCTGCCCGGCGTCAGTGGGCACGCGCTGATTCAGAACCTGCGCCAGCGCGTCCGCGGACTGCGCGCGCTGTACATGAGCGGCTACAGCGACGACTCGGTGCTGGCACTTCGCGAGCTGGGGCCAAACGACGCCTTCATCCAAAAGCCGTTCACACCCCAGCAGCTAGCCCACCGCGTGCGCATCCTGCTCGACGCCAAACCGACCTAGGCAGCGCGGCGCAAGAGGCAATCGCTTCCTTGTGACCCGTGATGCCTAACGGTTGCGATGATGCGCGACACAGATCAGCGTGCGTCGTACGCAGCGGCGGCAACCAAGCGAGCCATAGGCAACCGCACCGGCCGATGATGCGATAATCTACCGCGACTGTCCGCACTGAGGAGGGCCTGCGGATGTTTGAGGAAATGAGCCAGCTACTCTGTGGCGAGCCGTCTTCGGCAGAGCCCAGCGCTGCGCAGTACACGCCGGCCCCGACGCCCGCATCATCGACCGCAGACATCAACGGACCGACACCTGTGTCGACCGCCACGTCAGCATCGAGCGTGGACCTGTACAACATGGCGGCGGACTTTACCCAACAAATGGATAGCAGCGGAGCCGGGGGCGCACCCGGCTCACAGGGCGGATATCAGGGCGCTGGCGGAACCTCGGGCGCGACCGCAGTGCCGGAGGCGGATCCCGTGCAGACGATCCTCGACCGCCACATGGCCCCCTACCAAGATCTGCCGGTGGACAAGCGCATCGACGCTGCGCTGTTCGGTGGTGGGGCGATGACCCCAGGCCTGCAGCCGTACCGCCGTGCGCACGATCCCAACAACCAGGACACCGACCTCGCTGCCGCCGATCATTACCTGTTCGCTCGGGCGCTACCCAACTACGTTGGCGCCGGCATCAGCAAGGGACTGGGGGGCTTCTTAGGGGGAGGCGCCATCGCGCAAGGGGTGGGCAACGCGGTCGGTGGGGGCGCGGGCGTGATCGCCGGGCTCGGCATGCTGCCCATCGTGGCCGGCTATGACGCCTACAAAGCGATTGGCCACGGCCTAAAGGACCATCATCTGGCAGCGGGCGCGGCCCTCGGCACGGCAGGTATGCTGTTGCCCCCCCTGGCACCGCTGGCTCTGGGAACGCTCTTGGGCGGTGACATGCTCGGCGATCAGATGTTGAAGCTCATCGCCAACAAGGGCGAGACGCCCAGCCAGGCGACCCTAAAGAGTGTTGGCTGGGGCATGAAGGGGGCTGTTGCTGGCACCGTCGACAACCTTTCCCGGATGTTCGGCATGGAATAGGCCCCGTCCCAGCACCCCGCCCGCCTTGGCTGCACGACCACACCATCGCCCATGTCCCATCGAATCCCGGCAGCGCCCAAGAGGCTGCTTCGCCCTTCCGCCGCCTCAATGCCAGCCCATCCGCTGAGGCCAAAGCCCACCCGCACTCCAACACCTCGCCAATCGCTCGACTCGGCCCTGATCGTTTCGCACGGGGGCTCGGTCATCGGCCCGACGGATTGCCTGGCATCGTGAGGACTGCGCTCAGTCTTTCCACAAGCGGCTAGACCCGCCGGGATATGCGATGGCTTATCAACCAACGCAAAGAGCAGCCCTGCGCGATGAATACAGATAAATCAAATTTGGATGATCAGTGGACGCTCTTGGCGCAGCGGAAGCCCAGGCGGTGTGGGCCGCGATTCGACGGAGGCACGCCCCGACGCTCGGCCCCGCGCATGCGGTCGGCGGTGAAATACCAAGAACCGCCCTTGAGGATCTTTTCGTGATAGCCCGGGCAGCGACCAGGCCCACCGCCGCACGGGCCTTTGGGATCGGGCCCCGCGCAGTCGTCGCCGCAGGGCTTGCTGCAGCCGGCGTAGCAGTCGGTCTTCCAGTCGTTGACCCATTCCCAGCTGTTGCCGGCCATGTCGTACAGGCCATAGCGATTCGGCGGGCGGCTGCCGACTGAGGCCGTGATGCCAGTGCCGCAGCCCTTGGCCCCCAGCGGCTGTTCATAGTTGGCCTTGTCGCAGGTGGCAGGCTCGTTGCCCCAGGGATAGACATCGCCGTCGGGACCGCGGGCTGCCTTTTCCCATTCGGCCTCAGTGGGCAGGCGCTTGCCGGCGAACTTGCAGAAGTCGTACGCCTCGTACCAGCTAACGGCGACGACTGGCTGCTTGGCGTGGGCAAACAGCGGGTAGTACTTGATGGGCGGGTCACAGCGGCCCGCCTCGACGCAGCGGAAGTACTGGTCGTTGGTGACTTCGTAGGTGTCTAAGAAAAACGGCGATACGACGGCGCGGTTGCGCGGCTTTTCGTCGGGCTTTCCATCGTCGGCGCCACGCCAAAACGGACCGCCGGGGATGCAGACCATGCCGCTTGGAGCTTGCCCATCGCAAGCAACTTCCGTCCCGCTGGCCCCTGACGCCAGCTTGCTGCTGGGTTCCTGGGTCGGAAGGGGCTCGGCGGGCAGCTTGTCTGGGCTGGCGGCTGGCTTATCCGGGCTGGCGGCTGGCTTGTCCGGCGTCGCCGCAACAGCGGGAGGATTGGGTTTGACCGCGGGCGGGATAACCTGTCCCGGATCGCCAATCAGCGGAGCGGGAGGCGGTTCTTCCGTCGGAGCATCCGGTGGAACATAAAGCACCGGCAGGCCAGTGGCGGTGGCCCGTGGATGTTCACAGCTCAGGTTGCCTAGCCCCAGTGCGGCCATAAGCAACGTCAGCAGACGCGTGGTCATTGGGCACAATCAAAACCCAAGGCGACCTCTGCAGTCAATCCGTGTCCGCCACCCCCGCTGCGTCCTCTGTCCGATCGGCTTCCTTGGCTCGGCTGGCCCAACGCTTGCGCACCCAAGGATGGGGTCGGGCGCCGGGGGACGTGCGCGTCCTACAGCGAAAGCGGCAGGCTGACCCGCTTGCCGTCTCGCGCGGACAGGTAGATGGCGATCAATAGTTCCAGCGAACGCAGGCCTTCGCGCCCGTCGGTAAGCGGCGCTGCTTCACCACGCAGGGTCTGGATGACATTGCGGTAATACAGCCCATGCCCCAGGCCATAGACCGAGCTTGTCTGATAGCTGGCCGACTGCACCTGCGCATCGTCCGCTTCGGGCTCGGCAAATTCCCAGTTGTCGACTCGGTTTAAGGCCACGCCGCCCAGGCGCACCGTAGCGCGCTCGCCCAGGATGGTCAGCGAGCCTTCCAGGTTGCGGGGGTAGGTCAGCATGGTGACGTTCATCGATCCCAGCGCTCCGTTGCGCCAGCGGATCGACACAACGCCGCTGTCTTCGACTTCGATGTTGCGAGCCAGCGTGGCGGTCATGGCATGCACGCTTTCGACGCGGCCCAGCAGCCAGTCCAGAAGGTCGACGTAGTGGCTGGCCTGGTTCATGAACGCGCCGCCGTCGAATTCCCAGGTCCCGCGCCAAGCCGCGCTGTCGTAATACTCTTGCGGACGCGTCCACAGCACGTTGCAGACCGCCATGTACGTGCGCCCGAAGCGCTTCTTGACCAGCGCCTGCTTCAAAAGCTGCACCGTCGGATTCAAGCGGTTCTGCTTGACGACAAACAGGTAGCGCCCGGCGCGATCGCAGGCTTCCACCATGCGCAGCCCGTCTTGCCAGCGCGTGGCCATCGGCTTTTCGGTGACGACGTGCCGCCCCGCTTCCGCCGATCGAATCGCTTGCGCCGCATGCAGACCGCTGGGCGTCGCCAGCACCACCACGTCGCAGTCGCAGCCGGAAAGAAGCTGATCCAGCGACGAATACCCATCGGCGCCGGTGCGGGCTTGGGCGGCGGCCAGGGCCTTGGGATCGGTGTCGCAGACGGCCACCAGCCGCGCGTGATCGGCGTGGCGGGCCAGCGCTTCAAAGTGACTGGGAGCAATGCGTCCACAGCCAACCAGCGCAAAGCGAATCACTCGCTGAATCGGAGAAGGCTTCATCACCCCGCGGTTTCGCACACCCGCCGGGCGCCTGGCAACACCCACCCGACCGTCGATCGCCGGTCCAGCACCGCGTCGCCCCATCGTCTGCTTGCAGCACAGTCGTGGAAGTCGAGC
>JAYRFD010001387.1:0-8218 GCA_041908565.1 Polyangia bacterium
CAGGCGGATGTTGCGCAGGTCGGTGTCCCAGTAACCTTCACGCATCGATCGCCGCACGCCCAGCGAACCGACGGCAACCAGCAAGACCAGCAGAGCCACGGCAACCCCACGAGCGCGCGACATCGACGAAAACCACGACCGCACTGCCGACTGGATCAGCGTGCTGTCGACCTCGCGCCGCGGTGGGTTGAACACGGCGATGGCCAGCGGCGTCGTCACGTAGCTGAGCGCCGCGATGATCAACATGGCGAAGCCGCCGGTCGATCCGAACTGCGAGAAGCCCTTGAACGATGTGAAGGTCAGGCCCAGATAGGCAGCCGCAGCGGTCGCGGCCGCTCCGCTGATGCCGGGCAGGCTGTCCCGCGCAGCGGCCAAAAGGGCCTGCGCGCGCGGCAGCGAGGGTGACTGGGATCGGTAATAGGCCATCAGCACCAGCGGATAGTTGATGCCGTTGCCGACGATGATCGATCCCAAGAAAGCTGAGTTCGAGTTGAGCGTACTGCCGGCCAGGCGCGCGATCGCAAACGTCACGATGACGCCGGGGCCGAGCGCAAACAAGATGGCCAGCACCGCGCGCGCCGATCGGTAGTAAAACGCGATCAGCAGACCGCATAGCACGCTGACCAGCACCGAAGACAGCGACACGTCGGCCAAGATCGCGGCGTGTTCTTCCAAGAGGTTCGCGAACAAGCCGCGGTAGTGAACAGAAAGCTGCGGTGGAAACTGCGTCTTCAGCTTGGCCGCTTCTTCCTTCGCAACCGCCATCAGATCGCTGGCCGGTCCCACTTCGGTGTCGGCGGCCAAAAGGACCACCCGCAGAAGAATCGTCTGGCCATCTTTGGTCGATAAGAAGCCATCGGGGAAGCGGTCCAGCGCTTGCCCTTCGCGCTCGGCCTCGTCGCGCAGACGGCGCAGGCGAGACTCCGCGGTGTCTTCATCGTCCAGCGTCACCAGCATCGGGTTGGCTTCGCTTTTGGCCTGATCGATGGCTTCGTTGGCTTCGCGAATCACGCGATCGAAGCGGGCACGTTCAACCAGAAGCGGCGCGTTCTTGCGGGCCCAGGCGCGCTCGCCGGCCACGCTGTCGGTGATCGAACGAACATAGGGCAGATTGCGCTTGCGCAGACCATCGGCCAGCGCCTGCACAAAGCGCTGGTTGTCGGCCTTGTTTGGCGAGCGCACAAGGACAATCAGGCCGGCGTTGCCACCGCCAAAGCGGGCCTGCAGTTCTTTGACGGCGCGCACCGGCGGCGAGTCGTCGGGCAGAAGGTCCTGCATGCCCGCCCGCACATTCAGGAAGTACAGCGCGCAGAAGTATAGCGCCGGCAAGAGCGCCACCGTGACAAGCAGCATCGCGCGCCGCGGCGCCTGATCGATGCGCTCGATCAGTGCGGCGTAGCGACGATGCACGGAAGAAAGCAGAGCACTCACCCGGTCACCTCGTGGTCTAGTCTAGGCAGGTAGGTCGATCGCAAGAATCCGGCGCAGTTCTTCATGGATGCGGCCGTTTGAAGCCAAGATGTGCGGATGATCCAGGCGGTGCGCTTCGCCCAAGAAGCTGGTTGTCTGCCCGCCGGCCTCGCGCACGATTAGAGCCCCCGCTGCCGTGTCCCAGCTAGCCAGGCTCGGCTCGAAGTAGGCATCCAAACGACCGCGCGCCACGTCGACCAGATCCAGCGTGCAGCAGCCGTGCGATCGCAGCGCCTGCGCGCTGGAAAACACGCGAAGCAAGCGCTGTAGCTGATGTGGCTCGGTCGTGCGCTGGCCTGGCGTGTACGTCAGGGCACTGGCCACCATGCTGTGCGCGACATCGGCGGTCTGCGACACGGCGATGGGGCGATCGTTGCAGCGCGATCCATGTCCGCGCTCCGCGACAAAGATCTCGTCGACAAACGGCGCGTAGATGACGCCGACTTGCGTGACGCCATCCAGCAGCACTGCGATCGACACACCGCAGCGCACGCTGCCGTGCGCGTAGTTCTTGGTGCCATCCAGGGGATCGATAATCCACTGACAGCGCGCTTCGGCAGCGCAGCTTGATCCTTCTTCGGCGACGATTCCGTGGTCGGGAAAGCGTTCGCGAATTGCGTCCACAATCGCGCGCTCGCACGCCAGGTCGACGGCGGTCACAATGTCGGCGACGCCTTTTTGCTCAACGACGATGCCGCGCTCGCGCGCCTGGCGCTGGATGTCCCCGGCCTTCTGCGCAAGCTCCATCGCGCACTGCAAGATGGGTCCGTTCATGGCGATCTCTCGGGCGAATTCTCGACGGTGGGCGAAGCCGGATCGCGGTCGGCGTCAGCGTCTTGTGGAACCACAAACGCCACAGCGGCCCCCAAAAGAGCCCCGCCGATCTGCGCGCCATGCAAGCAGGTGGTCATGGCCAAGGCTTGCGCGGCCGCCAGACCCACGTGACTGCCTGCCATGGTCAACATGACGTCGGTGGCCCCAAGCTGCGCGGGCAGCATATCGCCCAACGCCGAGCCGACCAGCAGCAGGCCATAGGTGGCCAAGGTGCCGATCAGGCCCTGCGCATTGCCGCCTGCGTAAAGCAGCAGCGCGACCTGCAAGAGCTGGCAGATGCGCGCGCACGACTCGAAGAATGCGGCTTTGCCCAGCGCGCGGCTGGACTTCAGAAACGCGTCGTCAAATGCGGAACCATGCGCCTGTACCATGGCCATGCGTTCGCCCAGCCAGCGGCCCAGACGAGCCCGGCCCAGCAGGAACACCGACCCGCCCATGCCAATCATTCCGATGGAAAACAGCGCAACGGCCAGCGTGGGCCAGGTCATTCCACAGCGCAGGGCCACACCGGTTAAGGTCAGCGCCGCGATCACGGCATTGCCCAAAAGCACGGCGGCCTGACACCCCACAGCGCCAGCGGCCGCGATGGGCCCGGTGACGTAGCGCGACAGGCGCACGGCCTTCCAGGTCTCGGTCATCAGGCGACCGGCGGGCAGCACCACGGCAAATGTGTTGCCCAAGTATACGGCGCGCCAGAACGGACGGCTGGGTGCGTCGGCGCCAGCGGCGCGATACAGCGATCGCAGCGCGAAGGCATTGAACGCAATGATCAAAAGCTCAAGCAGCGCCAGGATCGGCAGCCAGGCTGCGATGCCCAACAGCGCCTGGCCCATCTTGCCGGCCCCGGCGTAGCGCACCACCGCGACGAACAGCGACACGCTGACCAAGACGGCCAGCGTGCGCAGGACAATGGCCTTCATCGCGGCCTCATCACGGATGGACTATGCCTGGGCCGACGCGGCAGCATCCACCACGCGCGGCAGATGGCGCCACACGCGGGCGAAGGCTTCGGCGTAGGCATCGATCAGCTCGGTCGGCTGCGGGAAGATCGGGCAGCTTTGTGAAAACAAAACCAGCGATGAATCGAGCAGCCGCGTGGTCTGCGGAAACTGATCCAGGTCGTAACGCACGGGGCTTTCGACGTTCCACACACTCCACGGCACACCGTGGCCAAAGCCGGTCTTGTCGCGGAACAGCGTCTGGCCGGGAACCGGCTGCGACTGCCACATCACGACTTCCAGACCTTCGGCCCGCAGCGCACGAATCAGTGCAGCGCGCACAACCTTGGGCGGTGCGCTGACGCCCATGGCGGTGGCGTCAAACGCGATGCGGTACTTGTGAATGGTGCTCGTGCGGTCGCCTGGCTCGGCTGGCGGCGTGATGCCGGGCAGCGTTGCCAACGCCGCTGACAAGCGATGCGCGTTGCGCTGCGCTTGTGCGTTGGTGGCTTCCAGCTTGCGTAGCTGCGATCGCGCCAAAGCCGCCGACATTTCGTTGGTGCGATACATCCAGCCGACCTGGCAGCTGTCATAGGCCCGACTGGCGTCGAGTGGACGCTGCGGATCCCACGGCACGTCTTCCATCTGGCGGACGTTTTCACCAAACATGCGCAGGCTGTTGGCGCGGTCGAGCATGGCGGTGTCGTTGGTGACAAACACGCCGCCTTCGCCGCAGGGCAGGTTCTTACTGGACTGCAGGCTGAAGGCCGCGGCATCGCCGATCGAGCCAGCGCGCCGGCCGCGATACATTGCGCCGTGCGCCTGG
Organism: Polyangia bacterium; assembly: GCA_041908565.1. Lineage (GTDB taxonomy): Bacteria > Myxococcota_A > Polyangia > Palsa-1104 > JAEUJZ01 > JAEUJZ01. Next base: position 4,069 of record JAYRFD010001387.1, read on the forward strand.
CAGGCATCTTCCACGACGGGAATTCCGTGCCGCTTGCCGATGGCCATCACTTCGTCCAAGTCGCAGGGCATGCCGTGGATGTGCACCGGCAGCAGTGCCTTGGTTCGCTTGGTGATGGCCCGTTCGATAAGGGCGGGGTCGATGCCGAACGTGCGCGGCTCGACATCGACAAAGACCGGGATGGCTTGCTGGTGCAGGACGGCCTGCGCGGTGGCAACGAAGGAATACGCGCTGGTGATCACTTCATCACCAGGACCGACTCCGACGGCAGCCAGCGCCATATGCAGCGCGGCCGTACCGCTGTTGGTGGCCAGCGCATGCCGCGTGCCGATGAAGCTCGCGAACTCGCGCTCTAGCGAACGCACCTCGGGTGCAAACGGACCCGATAGCACCCCGCGATCCAAAACCGTCAAGACAGCTTGACGATCGCTGTCATCCAACACCGGCCAGCGCACATGGAGTGCGTTGTCCACCGCGGGCGAGCGCCCAAACAGCGCTAGCTCTGCCGTCATGACCCTTCCCCTTCCTTCCCGTCGCGCCCCCCCCCGGCGCGGCGCGCTACGCCTTGAGCTTGGGGCTGACCTTGTCGACCCAGTTACGCAGGATCGTGTGCTGTTCAAACAGGTCGTGCACCAGCGGCTTGCCCTCTACTTTGTACGGCGACTTGAAGAACAGCGACAGCTGATACTGCACACCACGCTCGCCAGCCCGCTGCGCGGCATCCAGAAGGCGCGCCAGATCAATGACCAGCGGCGCCGCCAGGATCGAGTCTTTGCAGAGGAAGTTGACCTTGATCTGCATCGGCGCGCCCACGAAGCCCAGCACGTCGATGTTGTCCCAAGCTTCCTTGTCATCGCCGCGCGGACGGTAGTAGTGGATGTGCACTTGGTGATCCGGAACCTCGTACCCGAGGATCGAACCGAGCACGCCGATCTTGCTGGTGACCTTGGTCTTGTTCGACCCGGGATCGTGCAGGATGCGGCCATCGTTGTTGCCCAGGATGTTGGTCGAATACCAACCGTCGACCTTCAGCTGACGAACGCGGAAGGCAGGAGCCAGCACGGTCTTAAGCAGGGTCTGGCCGGTCTTGCCATCTTCGCCGGCGATCGGCACGCCCTTTTCTTCCGACAGCTTTTCAAGCGCCGGCACGTTGGAACGGCTGGGCGTGAAGTTGGCGTACGGAATGTTCATCATGATCGCCAGATACAGGTACTTCATCGCCGGGCTGATGCGCTTGTCGCTGGCATCCAGGCCCGCTTCAAACGCGGCGATCGAGCGGTGAACATCTTCCGGCTCGATGTAGCGCTCGGTCGAGCACAGGTTGACCATGACCACGCGCGACAGACCGTTCTGCTTCTTCCAGGTCTCGACCTGCTCGCGCATGATGCGGATCTCGTCGCGGAAGCCATTGGCCGGCACGATGTTCTTGCCGTTGTCGCCCGGGATGAACGCATCCGAGGTGACGCCTGGCCACGGGCGGTACGCACGCAGCTCTTTTTCGACGTCCATCAGCTGATCTTTGGGAAGCACGCGGTGTCCCAGCGCCGCTTCGTACAGATCAACGTTCCGCAGATCCCACCCGCCAAAGACCAGATCTTCGCAGGCCACGGCCCCCACAGCCTTGCCGAGATCCGTCTCGGTGATCATGCCCAGGCGGGGAGCGCCCTTCTTCATCAGCTCCACACCTGCCACAACCGTCGACGCAACTGCGCCAGCGGAACCAATCAGCAACACTCCGAGCCTACTACCCATTCCTATCTCCTAATTGATGATCTACGACGATGTTGCGACGGCCCCCAGGCCGCGCAGGACATCACGCTTGGCATCGTCCACGATGTGCGGGAACTTCTGCTGCGGCCCGTTTCGTCCGATGCGTTCGACGAACTTTCGCATCGCGCCCGTCGGCAGCGCGACAACCTGCGGAGGAAAGATCGCGACATCGTTGTTGCGATGTTCGCGATACACACGATTCTGACGACACAGCTCGGCATCGAACGACTGCGCGAACGCAGACAGATCGGCCGGGCCTTGTTCGAATTCAACAAACAGCTGGTAGCGTCCCTTGGCGCTGGCGCTGGTTCCGACCTCGGCACCGCAGGAATACTCGACGGCGGTGCTGCCCGTCTCGGCCAGTGCATGGGCCACCGCGCGCTCGATTTCCAGAAACGTCACCAGCTCCTGCGTTAGCGAAAGCACGCCGCTGGCCCGCCCCGTAAATTCGATGCGATGCGGGAACACGCTGGTGAAGCGGATGAAGTCGCCCATGTAGTAGCCGTAAAGGCCAGAACACGTGGTGACGACGACCGAGTATTCGGCCCCCGCTTCGACTTCCCACAAGGAATAGCGACGCGCATCCGGGCGCCCGTGCTGTTCGCGCGGAACGAACTCAAAGTACACGGCGCGATCCGGAATCATCGACATGCCCGGATCATCCAAGCGATCGGTGACCGCAAAGATGCCGCCTTCCGTCGCGTTGTAGTTGTCGATGATCGGAATCCGGCGGCCGACGCGCTGCGCGATGATCTCGCGATACGGACCGGCATGGACGCCACCGCCGAACAGCACGCGCAGGTTCGGCCAGATGTCGGAAACGGTTCGCGCGCTAAGCCCGCGGCGACGCGCGGCCATCAGCAGACGATCGAACAGGTTGGGGAACCAGCACGTCGTCCCCGACATCACGCGCACGTCGTGACTAAGGTACGTATCGGCGATCGCGTCCAGCTTGCGATCGTAGTTTTCGATGTCGCGCAGCGGTGGCTTCGGAAGGCTCAGCAAGCGCGAAACGCGCGGCAGGTGCAGCAGCATCAAGCCCGGGTTGCTAGACACCCCGACCGGACCTTCCTTGCGGATGACGGCCGGCGGAAACAAGTACAGGACAAAGCCGCCGGTAAAGCCAGTGTCGCCCGTCAGCTGCAGATAACGCGCGGCGATGTCGAAGCCGGCTTTTTGCTGCCAGGCGATCTGTTCGCGCGAGACCGGCAGATACTTGTTCTTGGCCGCGGTGTCCGATGTTCCCGACGAGCAGCCGTAGTATTCGATGAACTCGGGATGCAGGATGTTGCGCTCGCCACGGCGCATGCGTTCAAGCCAGGGCTCGAATTCGGCGTAGGGGCGAAGCGGCACGGCCTTCCGATAATCGGCGGCGCTGCGCACGCGACCCAAGCCGTGTTGGCGACCGAATTCGGTGTCGGCTCCCCGTCGGCAGTGGGTTAGAAGTGTCTCTTCCTGCACAGCCTGCACGCGACCGGGATCGCGCAGAAGCTGATCCAAGTTGTTCGTGCGCACGCGTGCCGCCATCAGCATGGCGGGCCCGGTGATGGCGCCCCCCGGAACACGCACCAAGGGCGTGCCGTTGCTCTGTCGGTACGTGGGCCGCGGAGGCGGCGCTACCGCATCCGATTCACGAACGGGGGTGTCGTTCATCGCGCGACATCCCGGAAGAAAGAGGTCAGGCGGCTCATGCGATCGCGCAGAAGCAGCGGAAGCTTCCAGGCTTGGCCGATCACACCACGCTGCACATCGCACAGGACCTCGCCCAGATCGACAAGCCCGCGGTCGTACGGCGGCCAGTACAGCTCTGGCTTTTCAGATCGGTCGATGAGCACGGTCTTGGGACGCGCAAACGTCAGAAGCGCGTGATGACTGTTGGCGATGCCGGTGCCGGTCTCGCGCGTGCCGCTCCACGGAAGGGCGGGCATGGCGCCGGTCAGGGCGTGGTTGTTGACGACGACGACGCCGACATCCAAGCGCTCGGCAATGCGGGCGGCGCGATCGACATCGCGGGTCCAGATGGACGCCCCCAGGCCATAGCGACTGCGGTTGATGGCGGCCACCGCTTCGCTGACCCCTTCGACGCGCACGACAGCCAGCACGGGACCGAAGGTCTCGTCGCGCACCACCGCCATGTCTTCCGTGCAGTGATCAAGAAGGGTCGGTTCGTAAAACAGTCCGACGCCGGTTGGACGGCCACCACAGACCACGGTGGCGCCCTTCTTCCGCGCATCGGCAACATGGGCCGCGACCAGATCGAACTGTCGCTGGTTGGCCAGCGGAGCCACGTCGGTCTCGCCCCGCGCAGCCGGAGCCGCGCGCAGCGCCCGAAACACCTGGGCGGTGCGTCGCACAAATTCGTCGGCGATGCCCGGCGTGA
>JAYRFD010001388.1:0-13741 GCA_041908565.1 Polyangia bacterium
ATCGCGCACGGTCACGGTGCCATCGGTCAGCGTCTGGTGATCGACCGTGATGCACAGCGGCGTGCCGATCTCGTCCTGGCGACGGTAGCGCTTGCCGATGGCGGCGCTCTCGTCGTATTCGACCATCCAGCGCTTGCGCAGCTCGCGATACAGCTTGTCGGCTCGTTCGGGATGGCCGTCCTTGCGCAGAAGCGGCAGCACCGCCGCCTTGACCGGAGCCAAGCGCGGATGCAAGCGCAGCACGACGCGCGTTTCGACCTTGCCCTGCGCATCGGGCGCACCGTCTTCGTCGTAGGCATCGCACAGGAAGGCCAGCGTCGCGCGATCGGCGCCAGCGGCCGGCTCGATGACAAACGGGATGTAGCGCTGCTTCTTTTCGTCGTCGAAGTACGACAGCTTGCCCTTGTGGTATTCGGCTTCTTCATCGGCCAGCGGCAGCGCGGCCAGGTCGCCGTTTTCCTGCTTCTGCCAGGCCGGCAGCGATCGCACGCCGCGCTGGTGCTGACGCAGGTCGAAGTCGGTGCGGTTGGCGATGCCTTCTAGCTCTCCCCAGCCGAAGGGGAACAGGTATTCGATGTCGGTGGTCGCCTTGCTGTAGTGAGCCAGCTTGTCGTGCGGCCGCAGGCGCAGGCGTTCCTTGTTCAAGCCCAGGCCCAGGTACCACTGCCAGCGCGTCTCAACCCATTTTTGGAACCAGTCGTCGTCGGTGCCGGGCACGCAGAAGAACTCCATCTCCATCTGCTCGAACTCGCGAGAACGGAAGGTGAAGTTGCGCGGGTTGATCTCGTTGCGGAACGACTTGCCGATCTGCGCGATGCCAAACGGCAGCTTGACGCGCGTGCTGGAAACGACGTTCGCGAAGTTGACGAAGATGCCCTGCGCGGTCTCGGGCCGCAGGAAGCACTTGGCCGATGTGTCCGACAGCGGGCCCAGCGCCGTTTCAAACATCAGGTTGAAGTTGCGCGGCTCGGTCAGGTCGCCACCGCAGGTGTCGGGGCCGCCCTTGCCCGGTCGCTTCGACGGCTTCTGCCCGCAGACCGCACCTTCCAAGTCGTCGGCGCGGAAGCGCTTCTTGCAGGTGCGGCAGTCGATCATGGGGTCGGAAAATCCATCGACGTGCCCGGATGCCTTCCACACCATCGGGTGCATCAGGATGGCGGCTTCCAGGCCGACGATGTCTTCGCGATCCTGGACCATGGCGCGCCACCAGGCGTCTTTGACGTTGCGCTTGAGCAGCGTGCCAACCGGGCCGTAATCCCAGGCGCCGTTGATGCCGCCGTACAGCTCAGACGACTGAAAGATGAAGCCGCGGCGCTTGGTCAGCGCGACGATCTTCTCCATGCGCTGATCGTTCTGGGGGGACCGTTCCAGGTCCCCCTCAGCCGGCGAAGCCGTCTGAGCCTCCCCCCCTCGGGGCACCAACCGCGGGTACTTTTTCGCGAACTCTTTTGGGTCGCGCTCGAAGATGGCTTGCTGTTCGGGGGTCAGCTTGGGGGACTCAGACACGAAACTTGCTCCTGCGAGGGGTCAGAGGTTTTTTGCAGGGGAAGGGTATCCAGGCCGCCGTTCCAGGGCAATCAAATAGAGGTCACGAAGCGGTCACGAAGCAGGCACGCAGCGCGCCGCAATGTTGCGTTTGCTTATCAATCCGCGGGCAGGCGTGGCACAGTCTGGCCCTTATGGTAGAGGCCCAGGCGTGACAGCGATTCTGACGGCGCAGGAAGTCGAAAAGAGCTTTGGCGAGCACCGCGTTCTGCGCGGTGTGTCGTTCGCGGTGCAACAGGGCGATCGCATCGCGCTGGTCGGGCTGAATGGATCCGGCAAGTCGACGCTGATGCGCCTTTTGGTCGGCCCGCAAGTCGACGCGCACGCCGATGACAAGCGAGAAGCCGAGCCCGACAGCGGTCTGATCACGCGACGCCGCGGCCTGCACTTGGAATACGTGCCGCAAGAGCCGCGCCTGCCGATGGATGCCAGCGTGCAAGATGCGCTGCGCGGTGGGTTACGCAAGCACACAGCCGCCTTGTCAGAGCTTGAGACGCTAAACGCTCAGCTTGCCGACACGGACGGTCGCGCTCGCGAGGCTGCCCTGGCCCGGCAAGCCGAGCTGCACGAGCGCATCGCGCAGCTTGGTGGCTGGGATGTCGAGCACGAGATCCGCGGCATCGCAGCGGCACTGGATCTGCCTCCGCTTGCCGCCATCATCGGCAACCTGTCGATCGGCGAGCGTCGTCGCGTCGCCTTGGCCGCCGCGCTTTTGGCCCAGCCCGAACTTCTGATGCTGGACGAGCCGACCAACCACCTGGACGCCCGCACCGTCGAGTGGCTGGAAAATCGTCTGCGCACGCAGCCCGGTGCGCTGGTGCTGGTCACGCACGATCGGTACTTCTTGGATCGCGTCGCCACCCGCATCTTCGAACTGGATCGCGGCAAGCTGTACACCTACGAAGGGAACTATCGCCGCTTCCTGGAAAAGCAGGCCGAGCGCCTGGACAGCGAAGCCCAGCGCGAGCGCGAGCGCGCCATGTTTGTGCGTCGCGAGATCGACTGGATTCGGCGCGGTCCGCCGGCTCGTACCACCAAGCAGAAGGCGCGCATCGATCGCTTCAACGATGCGGTGGAAAACAAGCCGAAGAACGAAGACAAGCCGGCCTTCGATCGCCGCTTGGTCTTGCGTTTGCCGACGGGCGGACGCCTGGGCAAGACGATCTTAGAGCTGCGCGGACTGTCCAAGTCGATCGCGGGCAAGCGCCTGTTTTCCAACCTGACCTTGCTGCTGAAGCCCGGCGATCGCATCGGCATCATCGGCGGCAACGGAGCCGGCAAGACGACGCTGGTGCGCACGATCTTGGGCGATCTTCCGCCCGATTCTGGCGAAGTGATCCGCGGCCTGAACACGCGCATCGCCTTCTTAGATCAGGGGCGCGCTGACCTGGACGACAGTCGCAGCGTGCTGCAAGAAGTCGCCGGAGACAGCGACAGCGTGTTCCTGGAAGACGGGCCCATCCATGTGCGGACGTTCTTGCGCATGCTGCTGTTCGACGATCGCTTCGTCGACGCCAAGGTCGGTACGCTGTCGGGGGGCGAACGCAACCGCGTGCAGCTGGCCAAGCTGTTGCGGCAGGGCGGCAACCTGCTGGTGCTGGACGAGCCGACCAACGATCTGGATCTGCTGACGCTTTCGGTGCTGGAAGAAGCGCTGACGGAATTTCCCGGCTGCGTGCTGGTGGTGTCGCACGATCGCTGGTTCTTGGATCACGTGGCGACCGGCATCTTGGCCTTTTCGGGCGATGGGCAGGTCACGTTTTATGAAGGCAACTACAGCGACTACCTGGAACGACGCGAACAGCCAGTCGCTGCGGGGGCCGATGAAAAGCCGCAGGAAAAAAGTCCGCCCCGCGCCGCCGCAACAGAGCCCACCAAGCTCGCCGCCAAGGCGATGCGCCGCCTGACCTATGCCGAACAGATCGAGCTGTCTGGGATTGAAGACAAGATCACGCAGGCCGAGTCCCGGGTCACGACGCTGCAGGAAGGGATGAACGATCCTGCGCTGTATCGCGAACGAGCCACCGAAGTGCCAGCCTTGCTGGCCCAGCTTGAGGCCGCGCGCGCCGAAGTCGAGCGTCTGTACAGCCGCTGGCAAGAGCTGGAGAGCCTGCCCAAGAAGTAGGGCGGCTGGTGCTCTGCGCAATGTCTGCGTGCTGACAGGGCTTGCTGAAAATCCTGCGCGGTCTGGCCCGCGCTCACTGGGTTTGTCGACGGGAACTGCCTGTCTGGACTTGGCCCGAAGTTTGCGAAGTTATCTGCTCAGAAACGCTGCCGAAACGAACGAAGCACCTGGACAAAAGCCAAGGCCAAAGTCGTACGGCAGCGCGGTGCAGAGCAACGGATCCCGAACACGGACCACGAACCGAGAGGACATCAATGCGTAAGACACTCCGCTTCTTGCAGCTAAGCGCACTTTCTTCGTTCCTTCTGGCTGCCTGTGGCACGCAGGACGACTTCGATCTTTCGTCGCTGCCGGTGACCAGTGAAGACGACAAAAGCGACGCCGCCGCCAAGAGCCCGCTGACGTGGTCTCGGCCAAGCGCATCGATGGTCGTCTGCATCCGTCATCCCTGCGCAACCAACATGGTGTTCGATGTCAACACGGCCGCCAGCCACTTGGTCTATGCGTATGACTGGCGTTCCTTGAAGCTGTCGCAGGGCGATGAACGCAACGCCACTGCGCACGCCAGCAGCATGCTTCTGCGCGGTCGCTACACATCGGTCAAGGTGGCCGGTGAAGACATGCAGGTGTTCCAAGTGACGCGCGCCAACATGCGCGTAAGTGAAGCGCTGGTCGATTCGCCCGAGACCGATCGCTACTACTCGACCAAAGCGGCCACCACGGGCTGTCCACAAGGGACATGCAACGGCCTTGCGGCGACGCGCTTGAACCTGGCCAACCCGCAGCCCGAGATCTGGACGGGCGCCGACCTGAGCAAGCTGGGCCTGACGCAGCAAGCGGCCACCAAGCTGCAAGAGGAGCTAGCCGCCGGCACCGCCTTCGTCAGCACCAATGGACAGGCCAAGGATGGCATCGTCCCCATCGGACAGGCCTTCCGCCCGCTGAAGGCTGGCCCCCTGCAATAGCCAGCCGTCCTCCGCCGCTTTGGTGGGGGATCGCTACAGCGGGACGGTCAGGCCCAGGTTCGCAAAGCCCGCGCCGCAGACCGTACCGCAGCCCGCCGGGGCATAGGGATCGTCGCCCGACAGCGGGATCCCGAACTGCCAGCCCACCGCTTGATCGCCAAACCACATTCCGCCCGTCATCTCCAGAACACTGCGCGACAGGCGCTCGCCGACCGCGCCCAGCACGCTGCGCAGGAAGCTCAAGCGCCACTTGATCTGAAGCTCTCCGGTGTATGTGGAATACGTGCCCAGCTTGACGTCCGACGTGTACACCGCAAGCGGCGCGCCGTTGTCCGCCGGATCGGCGCAGCCATCCCACTGCACCGGCGAGCCGTAGATCGGCACCTGCGGGTGGATGCCTGGGCGATCGGTGGCGGTCTCGGCGCGATAGAACTGCACGCCGCTTTGGCCGTAGTAGCTGAACAGGCCGCGAAGCTCGACTGGGCCGATCGGCAGAGACGCCGCTAGTTCTGGCTGCACGGCGCGCATGCCCCAGCAGTCGGTGTGGATGCGCAGGCCGGGACGCAGCGTCAGGTGCGGCACCACGCGGCTGGGCAGCAGCGACATGTGATGCAGCGAAAAGGCCACGACATGGCGCACGCGATAGTCGGGCAGGCTCTCGGCTTCGCGGCGCTCGCCCCCGACGAAGACCGGGCGGTACACGTTTTCTTGAAAGCCTTTGCCGATCGTCACTTCATAGCTGATCGTGGCCAAAAGCCGCCGAGTCAGGACCTGCGACCAGGCACCAACCAAGTGGATGGTGTGCAGCGCCCCCATCAACAGATAACCGGTTGGGCCCAGCCGCTTGCCGACGGTGTTGTGACCGTAGTCGCCGCCGAAAAGTAGCGTCGTGTTGTCGCGGAACAGGCTCAAGTTCAGGCGCAAGCCAGCCAGGTGGGAAAAGTAATCGCTCTCGGTCGAATAACGATAGTTGGCGGCCAGCTTGTGCTTGCTGCCCTTGCCCAAGGGCACCGCCAAGTTGACGCCGGCTTCGTGGCGCATCTCGGTAAATGGCATGTCCGATGAAGCGCCCGATGCCACCGATGCCGACGTGATCGCATCCAGCAGATAGTGTCCCGACAGCGACACGCCCGACGGCAGATCCTGACGGATATCGACCGAGGGATTCAGCACACGGGTGTTGCGATCGCGCCAGTAGTTGCCGCGAAAGCTGACTTCTCCGCTGGGGTTTTGCGACAGCTGTTCGGCCCGCGCGCTGGCCGTCGACAGCAGCAGCACGCCCAGGCAGCACAGCCGGATTAGTTGCAGCCGCAACCGCCACCTGCCGTCGTGAAGCCGCCTTCGCTGCCGTGTCGCGATCCTTCCCAGTGCCCGCGGAACTGCAGATCCAGCACGTCGCCAAAGCCCGCCGCCATGCAGCGCTCGGACAGGTGCTCGCGCTGGTAGGGCTTGACCACGACACAGCTGCTGCTGCCTGCGCACAACAAAAGTGCGCAAGCGGTGAGCCCAGCGCGCAGCCTCGCCAAGCGTCCGCAGAAGGAAGAAACGGCGGTTGCCATGCGCGGCGTTTTATCACGCACGCGCACGCCGCAAAAGAAAAACTCCGTCGGCGCGGATGGCTTGCGGCACAATGCGGGCAGGCCGCAAGAAGTGCGGTCGCGCCCCCATGTCCTGCCTTCGCACATCGGATCGCATCTTCGTCGCCGGCCATCGCGGACTGATCGGCAGCGCCCTGTGTCGCGAGCTTGCCGTGCGCGGCTATCGCGACGTGATCGTGCGCAGTCGCAGCGATCTGGACCTGCGCGATGCCAGCGCGGTGGCGCGCTTCTACGCGGACGAACAGCCGAGCGTCGTGCTGGTGGCGGCGGCTCGTGTCGGCGGCATCTTGGCCAACAGCCAGCGCGGGGCCGAGTTCCTGTACGACAACCTGCAGATGCAAAACAGTGTCATCTGGGGCGCGCACGTGGCGGGTGTGCGACGGCTGATCTTCTTGGGCAGCAGCTGCATCTATCCCCGCGATGCCGCCCAGCCGATGGTCGAAAGCGCGCTTCTAAGCGGGCCGCTGGAAGCCAGCAACCGCCCCTATGCCCTGGCCAAGATCGCCGGGCTTGAGCTGGTGCAGACCCTGCGTCAGCAGTTCGGGCACGACTACCTGTCGGCCATGCCCACCAACCTGTACGGCCCCGGCGACAACTTTCACCCCAGCGAATCGCACGTCCTGCCCGGCTTGATTCGTCGCATCGTCGAAGCGAAGCGCCAGGGCCAGCCCGAAGTCGTGGTCTGGGGCAGCGGCCGACCGCGTCGCGAATTCATGCACGCCGATGACTGCGCTCGCGCCGTGCTGGACATCGCAGAGCGCGTCGATGCGCAGACGCTGGCTGATTCGTCCATCGGCCGCGCCGGCTTTTCGCACATCAACGTCGGCAGTGGGCACGAGATCAGCATCGGCGAGGTTGCTCAGCTGATCGCGGATCTTTCGGGCTATCGCGGGTCGCTGCGCTTCGATCCCGAAAAGCCCGACGGCACGCCACGCAAGTGGGTCGACTGTTCGCTGCTGTGGCAGATCGGCTTTCGTCCGCGCGTGTCGTTGACCGACGGCCTGCGTCAGACCATCGACTGGTACTGCCAGCAGCTGGACAGCAACAGCCCGTCACTTCGTCGCTGAAGCCGGCCCCAGCGGCACTTCGGCGGCACCGCAGATCTGCCCCGTCGTTTCGTCCTGCGCAAACGCCACCACGCGCAGCGCATCGCGTCGCCAGGTCTTGGCCAGCGACAGCGGCACATCGGCTTGCAGGCTTCCTGCATCGCCTCGCGCGACGGAGCGCAGCAGGCGCACGATCGGTCCATGTGCAAGCGTGCGTCCGGCGTTTTCGCCTTTGGGTACGCGGGTCTGCAGGCCGCGCTCGGTCACCGCGACGTACAAGGTGACGCGCTGTCCCGGCAGATCGCGGACTTCGGCGTGCAGCGTATCGCCCGGGCTGCCCAGACGCAGGCGCAGCGTGGCGCGCTTGCGATCGCCGGCGTTTAGCACTGCCGCCCGAGCCCGCACCCCGCTTGAACCCAGCACATCAAAGCGCCCATCGACGACAAGCTGTGGCGTGTACGGTCCACGCAGGCCCAGCAGACGGACATAGGCATCCTGGCGCTGGCTGAACGCAGCGTCGGAAAACGGATCGCGCCAGCCCAGGTAGTTCCAGTAATCGACGTGAAGTTCCAGCGCGATGACCGGCGTGTCTTCGACCTGACCAGCGTCGGCAAGCTGGGCCAGAAGCTCGTCCGCGGGTGGGCAGCTGGAACAGCCTTCGGATGTGAACAGCTCCAGCAAGATCGGCGTGCGCGAATCGGCCGGCGGCTTGTTCTTTTCGGGGGCTGCAGCGGTCGGAGGCGCCGACGCGGGGCCGGCAGCCTGGGCAGACACAGAAGGGACCAGCCCGGACAGCACGCCCAGCGCCAAAGCGCCCAGGTTCAGCGACCGCGGCCAGGTTCGGGTCGGCGCGGCATCGGGTCGGCCCAGCAGCAAAGAAGGTCCCAGCATGATCCCTAGATTCCGCGGCTCGGCACTTGTTACCAAGACCTGATCAACGACCTGTTACCTGTACCCGCACCTTTGTCTGCGCTGTTCCCTTGTCTGCGCTGTTCCCTGCAGCCGCGCTGTTCCCTGCAGCCGCGCGGGCAGCCGGTCCGGTCGTCCGCTGCATCGCAGGGTCCGGTGACCGATCGATGGGGGGGCTGGGCAAGCCCCGGTGGTTGTGAAGGGTTGCAACTCTTTTGCATCTGCCTCTTGTGCCGGGGCGATGCGAGCGCATGATTAGAGATCATGCCCATGGCCGATCCTGTCTTGTGGACGCTTGCCGGAACCACGGCGGCGACGGTGTTTTACTTGCTTGATCGTCGCGCCAAGCTGCGCCCCACCGCCTTGGATGCCTGGGCTGCCACGCACCGCTTTCCGCTTTTGCGCGACGTGCCGACCAACGCGCTGTCTTCGCTAGAGCCCCTGGCGCTTTTGCCCACGGTGCTGGCGGTTGAGCGCTTGGCACAAGGCACGCTGCGCAGCGAACAGCTGGCCATGGCCACCACCATGTCGGTCTGCGTCGTTGGTGGCGAACGGCAGGCCCGCCGTTTTCTGCTGGGCGCCTTTGGCGGTCACCCCGATCTGCCGGCCTTGCGCGTGCTGCCCAAGGCGGCCCACGATGCTCCGTCGCACCTGGGCTTCGTCGAGATGCCCGCCGCCGGACTGCCCGATCGCTATCGCATCGAGTCCTTCCAGCCCCTGCGCACCGATCTGACGCAGGCCATCGGCGACTGTCTGGAACAGGCAGGGCTCGACGCCGACTGGCGGATTGAGCTACGCAGCGGTCGCATCTTGATCGCCGCTCCGCACCGCGATGGCATCCCCCCCGAGTCGCTGATCGTCCTGGGTGTGACGCTGGGCGAGCGCCTGTTTGCGCTCTTGGGGCCGCCGGCCGAAGCGCCCGAGCCGAACGAAAAGAAAGGCGCCTGCAAGACATCCGGCCTGCCCTCCAAGCTGGGCGGCTGCGGATCCTGCGGCTGCGGCTAACATGGCGTCGTCGTTGGACCCCTTGAAGTCTGTACAAGGGCGCGGGGGGGAGGCTCAGCAAGCTGTGCTCAACAAGAAGGAAACCGAGGGAGACCTGGCAAGGTCCCCCCTTACCGCTCACGCTGCCCTGGCGATACAGATCAAGTGGCTGGGTACGCTGGGCCACGTGATTCCGTGGGGCCTGGCGCAAAACCCGCCCTGGATCGTCGTCGATGTCGTGGTTCAAGACGAGTACACGCACGACGTCATCCTGGCGCGCGAAGGCGGTGCCGAGGGTCGGGACGGACGTCGGGCTGCAGGGGGCGGCGATGGGGGCGATGGATCAGTGCTGATCCTCGACTGCACCTGACTGGGTGGCGTCAACGCGGTCTCCGTGTGGGACCATCGACCCACCGCCGATGAGCTTCTGGCCGATCGCGTAAAGCGCGGCTGGCAGCCCACGCCCACTGCGACGCAGCAAGGCCCGCAGATCCTGGGCTACGCCTGCAAGCTACCCCTGCCTGCTTCCCGCTAGCCCCTTCGGCGCAGCACCTGCCCGCCTTCTTGTCGCCCACCCAATCGGGTCGCCCGCGCCCAGCTGGTCACGGCACCTCTCCGCCTCCCGCGTCTGCCCAGCTGGTCACGGCACGTCTCTGCTTGTTTCACCCGCCCATTCGGGCAGTCGACTTCCCCTTTCGCTGCGGTTTGTTTCCGTCGGATGACGCGGCCCGCCCGTCGCTATCGGTGATCGTGCTTTACAGGCCTGGCGGCTCCGACTTATAACTCCGCCCACTTTTTGCAACCGCAGCCTCGGAGGAAGTTACGAATGGTCAGGGAACAAGGCAGGTTGACTGCCAACAGACCGCCCGCACACGCGGATCGGTTGAATACGACAGGAAACCCCGCGAGCGACGGGCAGAGCGCTCGTCACCAGGGCTCGCCGCGCGGGCCGGCCAAGCTGCTTTCAGGGATGGCGGCGCTTTACGCCTTCCTGTTTGCCGGTCTGGCGCTGGCCAGCGGTGAAAAGCACGTCAGCGAAGCGACGCTTGTTCTGCCTGACTTGTCGTCGGTGCAGTTCCTGGGGATGAGCGGCAAGATGCTGCTGACGGCGGGCCTGGGTGTCTGCGCCTTGGCCATGGTCTTCGGCTTGGTCATCTACAACCAGCTCAAGAACATGGCCGTGCATCGATCGATGCGCGAGATCTCAGAGCTGATCTACGAGACCTGCAAGACCTACCTGATCACGCAGGGCCGCTTCATCATGATCCTGTGGGTGTTCATCGCGGTGATCATGGGCGCCTACTTCATGAACGCCCTGGCCGATCTGCCGACGGGCGAGCGCATCGGGCGCGTGGTCATCATCCTGGTGTTCTCGCTGATCGGCATCGCCGGCAGCTATGGCGTGGCCTGGTTCGGCATTCGCGTGAACACCTTCGCGAACTCGCGCGCGGCCTTCGCCAGCTTGGGTGGCAAGCCGTTCCCGACCTACGCCATTCCGCTGAAGGCCGGTATGAGCATCGGCATGCTGCTGATCGCCACCGAGCTTCTGATGATGCTGGCGATCCTTCTGTTCGTGCCGCGTGAATACGCCGGCCCCTGCTTCATCGGCTTTGCCATCGGTGAATCGCTGGGCGCCGCTGCGTTGCGCATCGCTGGCGGCATCTTCACCAAGATCGCCGACATCGGCTCTGACCTGATGAAGATCGTCTTCAAGATCAAGGAAGACGATGCGCGAAACCCAGGCGTCATCGCCGACTGCACGGGCGACAACGCGGGCGACTCGGTCGGTCCTTCGGCTGACGGCTTTGAAACCTACGGCGTCACCGGCGTCGCGCTGATCACGTTCATCCTTCTGGCAGTCAAAGAGCCCACGGTGCAAGTCCAGCTGATGGTGTGGATCTTCGCGATGCGCATCATGATGGTCGTCGCGTCCGCCGGTTCCTATCTGGTCAACGAAGCCGTCGCCAAGGGCAAGTACGGCAACGCCGACCACATGAACTTTGAACACCCGCTGACCGTGCTGGTGTGGCTGACCTCGATCGTGTCGGTGGTTCTGACCTACGTCGTGTCCTACCTGCTGATCAAGGACCTGGGCGACGGCACCATGTGGTGGAAGCTGTCGTCGATCATCACCTGCGGCACGCTGGCCGGCGCCATCATTCCAGAGGTCATCAAGATCTTCACCTCGACTTCATCCGCCCACGTGCGCGAAGTCGTGACGTCTTCGCGGGAAGGCGGTCCGTCGCTGAACGTGCTGTCGGGTCTGACCGCTGGCAACTTCAGCGCGTACTGGATGGGCCTGATCTTCACCGTGCTGATGGGCATCTCGTACTGGCTGGCGTCGCAAGGTCTTGAAAGCCTGATGATCGCCCCGGCCGTGTTTTCGTTCGGCCTGGTCGCCTTCGGCTTCCTGGGCATGGGTCCGGTGACCATCGCCGTCGATTCCTACGGCCCGGTGACCGACAACGCGCAGTCGGTGTATGAGCTGTCGCTGATCGAAAACGTCCCCAACGTCAGCGAAGAGATCCAGAAGGACTTTGGCTTCAAGCCCAACTTCGAAAAGGCCAAGGAATACCTGGAAGAAAACGACGGCGCTGGCAACACCTTCAAAGCGACGGCCAAGCCGGTGCTCATCGGCACGGCGGTGGTCGGATCCACGACGATGATCTTTTCGATCATCATGGTGCTGACGCATGGCCTCAAGGCCGAGCTTCTGGCCAACCTGTCGCTGCTGCACCCGCCGTTTTTGCTGGGCCTGATCATGGGCGGCGCGATGATCTACTGGTTCTCGGGCGCTTCGACGCAGGCCGTTTCGACGGGTGCGTACCGCGCGGTCGAGTTCATCAAGCAGAACATCAAGCTGGAAGGCGTCGAAAAGGCGTCAGTCGAAGACTCGAAGAAGGTCGTCGAGATCTGCACGGTCTACGCGCAGCGCGGCATGTTCAACATCTTCTTGGCGGTGTTCTTCTCGACGCTGGCCTTCGCGTGCTTCGAGCCGTATTTCTTCATCGGCTACCTGGTCAGCATCGCGCTGTTCGGTCTGTTCCAAGCGCTGTTTATGGCCAACGCCGGCGGCGCCTGGGACAACGCGAAGAAGGTTGTCGAGACCGAGCTGAAGGCCAAGGGCACCGATCTGCACGCCGCGACGGTTGTGGGCGACACCGTTGGCGATCCGTTCAAGGACACGTCTTCGGTCGCGATGAACCCGGTCATCAAGTTCACCACGCTGTTCGGACTTCTGGCCGTCGAGCTGGCCACCCAGCTTCGCGAGTACAGCCCCTCGCTGCCGACCTTCATCTCGATGGGCGCCTTGGCTGTGGCTCTGGTCTTCATCTACCGGTCGTTCTACGGCATGCGGATCGAAGTCAGCCCCAAGGCTGCAAGCTAAGCACGCACCGTCCCTCCGCCCCTCTGCCTTGCTCCATCCCTCGCTCCCTCTCTCGAAACTAGCCTGAAGTGGCCTCGGCCCGGGGCGCTGGCTGCGTGCCGGCGTTGGGGTTCGTGCGCGTCCACAGCAAGCACAGATCGCCGAACTCGTGACAGCGGTATCCGGTCTGCGTGGCGTGCTGCCAGGCCGCGTGCAGGGAATCGATCGGGGCAAAGGCCGACAGCAGATCGAAGTGGCTTTCGCCGGGGCCGTGCATGCCGGTCAGCAGGCCATCGACCACACAAAGCGGAGTCTGCGCCGACAGCCGCAGATCGGTGACGCCAACCCCCGCCCGCAAGCTGCCCGCAGGCCGTCCCATCGAACGAGCCTGGCGTTCGGCCCCTTCCAGTGCGCGTACCACCGTCGTGCCAACCGCCACCACTCGACCGCCGCGTCGCCTGGTGCGATCGATGGCGGCCACGGTCAGATCCGGCAGGTCATATCGTTCGGGCAAGGGCAGCAGGCGATCCAGATCGGCATCGCCGCTGCTGCTGATGCCGGCCGCATGGGTCAGCCAGGCAAGCTCCACCCCGCGCTTGCGCAGGGCCAAAAGGATCTCCCAGCTTAGCGTGTGGCCGGCCGACGGCATCTCTGCCGCCCACGGACGCGCGCTGTACACCGTCTGCACGGACCACAGATCAAGATCGTCCTTTAGATACGAATATTGAATGGGCCGCCCCAGCGCATACAGGGCCGACAGGAAGGCCGCGCCGCGCTCGACAAAGCGCACGTCCAAAAGGCGCGGGCTGTGCGCCGACACGCGCACCACGTCGGCATGCAGCAGCACCGGGGCGGTTCCGTTCGTTCCCCCACGCGGAGCAAACACCAGTCGATCGCCCGGAACCAGTGCTGGGGGCGCAGGTCGTCCTTCGGTGGGCGTGCGCCAGTCGCCAGATCCGAACAGCAGGGCCGTCCACACCTCATCGGTCCCCGGGTTTGTGGGCGCCGCATCGCGTGCGACCGAGTGGATCGTCGATCCTGGGTTGTCCTGCGTCTGGCCCGGTGTATGGCTCGGCGTCTGGCCTGGCGTTTGGCCCAGCGCTGGACCCAGCAGGCGTAGCTCGATCGCTTCGCCGCGAGGTCCCACGCCATGCAGCGCCGCGGGCAGCGTGGCGGCGTCGTTGACAACCAGCAGATCGCCC
>JAYRFD010001389.1:0-2885 GCA_041908565.1 Polyangia bacterium
AGCAGAAGCAGGGACCCACCCAGCCCGCACAAGCCCCAGACCGCAGAGGACAGAGATCGCGCCGCCCGTCGGTCACGCGCCCGACGGTCCTGCAGACAAAGAGAGTGCATGTCGATCCTAAAGCGCTTGCGGCGCCGGGCGGGGCAGGCCGGCCACCACGGGGTTTTTCAGGATGCCGACGCCGTCTAGCTCGATCTCAACGACGTCGCCGGGGTTCATGTTGCTGACGCCGGCGGGCGTTCCGGTCGAGATCACATCGCCGGGCAGAAGCGTCATCACATACGAGATGAACGACACCAGCTGCACGACGGAAAACACCAGCTCGTCGCCTTGCGTGTCTTGCATCGGCACGCCGTTTTTGCGCGTGCGCACACGGAAGCGCTGCGGATCCAGATCGGTGGCGATGGCCGGCCCGACGGGACAGAAGCTGTCAAAGCCCTTGGCGCGGGTGAACTGGCCGTCTTTCTTCTGCAGATCGCGCACCGTCACATCGTTTAGCGCCGTATAGCCAAAGATCGCCGCGGCCACCGCATCAGGAGGCTGTCGGTGCAGGCGGCGACCGATGACCACGGCCAGCTCGCCTTCGTAGTCGACTCGATCGTAGCCGGGCGGGCGGACGATCGGGCGACCCGGGGCCAAAAGCGCCGACGGCGGCTTCATGAACAGGATCGGCTCGTCGGGAACCGGCTTGCCCATCTCTTTGGCGTGGTTGCGATAGTTGGATCCGATGGCGACGATCTTCGACGGGTTCACCGGCGGCAGAAGCTCGATCGGGCTGCCATCGGGATCGGCCTGCCAGGCCTCGGGTTCATAGACCAGGGTCTGCCCGGTGGGCGAAATTCCGTCGAGGATGGGATCCCCGGCCAAGACTTCCAGGACCTGTGGCGCATCGCGGCGCACGCAGCCAAAGCGTGGGCCGGGGGCCGACTTCTGTACGAAGCGAACGATCAGCATAGGGTCTTCCTATCACAAGTTCGGGGTGGCTCGGTTGCCGTCGGTAGGTCGCCGAAATCACGCACGAAATCAGGCACCCAGTCAGGCACGAAAGCCGGCCCAGCTAGCCCGGAATTGGGCACAGCAGGTTGCGCAGCAGCGCCTGCGCCATCGGGTCATAGGCGGCTCCCGCCCCGGCGGATACGCACAGCACATGCGCCACATCCCCCGGTGGACGTACGCGAAACAGCAGGGCTCCGTCTTCAGTCTCGATGACGCCGACGTTCAGGGCTTCGCGCAGGCGATCTTGGCTGGGCAGCTGGGCTTGCGTGGCGGGGGACAGCTCGGCGACGGCCAGATCGCAGGTCTCGCCGTCTGGGGCGACCTCGCTACTTTCGGCGCGCAGGCGAAAGTTGGGTTCGTCATCGGGCTGGTTCCATGCCGCATCTTCCGTCGCTGGCAGGTCGGGCGATGAGCAGGGGGCAAAGGCCACGACGCGATCGGCGCAGAAGGCGAAGCGCAGGCGCGCGGTCAGCGTCGTCAGGTAGTCCTGCGGCTCGACCAGGGCCGAAAGCTCGTCAGAAACCGCAGCTCGAACGGGCTCGCCGGTGCTGCGACTGAGCACGCCGACCAGCGCAGAAAGCGCCGCCTGCGAGGTGCCATCCTTCGTCTGCGGCTGCAGGCTTTGCAGAAGCTCCAGCCCCTCGTTCGCCGAGCGCATGCGCTCGGCAGGCGACACGGCCAAGCAGCTCTTCAGCAGGTGCCACAGCGGCTCGGGTTGACCACGGGCGGCAAAGGCGATCAGGCTGCCGATCTCGCGGTCGCTGACGTCGCGCGGCAGCACCGGAAAACGGCAGCCGGTGCACAGCTCCCAGCAGCACACGCCGGCCGCGTACAGGTCGCTCTGCGACGATGGACCCTGGCGATCCATGCCTTCGGGGGGCAGGTAGGGCCGCTTGCCCGCCACTTGATGCAGACTGGTCAGGGCTTCGTCGTCCAGCGGGTTGCTGCTGGCGGCCGACAGGTCTTCAGCGGCGATGCCAAAGTCGATCAGCTTGATCTCGCCCTTCTGAGTCACCATCAGGTTTTCCAGGCTGATGTCGGCGTGGACGATCGGGCGCTTGCTGTGCGGGCTGGGTCGCACGCGACTGTCTTGCGGGTCTTCCAGATAGCGCAGCGCTGAAAACAGACCGACGGCGATGTGGCACAGGGCAGGCAAGCGCAGGCGCAGGCCGCGGGCGGTCAGGCGGTGAAGCAGGTGGTTGCACTGCAGGCCTTCGATCAGCTCCATGGCCAGCGCAACTTCGTCGCCAAGCTCGCCGCCAAACTCGATCAGCGACAGCACGCGTGCGATGTTGGGGTGGTTCAGCTGGCCGCCGATCTGCGCTTCACGCCGTAGCTGACGCTGGCGCAGGGGATCGCCGCGCAGGCTGGGCAAGAGTCGCTTCAGCGCGACCTTCTGCGGTCTCTGCGCGGTGCTCGCGGCGGACCGTGCCGCGTCGATCCGCGATCCGCTGGGCTGATTTAGCTCGGCTTCAAAGACCTCGGCAAAGCCGCCGATGCCGATGCGTCGTCCCACAAGACAGGTGGCGCGGCTGCCCGGTCGAGGAGCCCACACCAGCGTCTCGCTTAGCTCCTCGGCTGGCGCTCGGCTAAGGTGCGGCAGCGACAGCAGCGATAGACGCGATGGCTCGACAGAGCCAGGCGAGCCGAGCGAACCAGGCACGGCGGACAAGCGAACGACGCTGGTCTCTGCGGGCGCTTTCGGCATGCAAACGACGGCAGTGTACTCGGGTTGCGTCCCCGTCCAAAGCGCAAGCAGCGTCCCTGGACACCCAGGAATGCTGCGGATCCAGCGCCAAGGAAGGGGCCAACTTGCGGTAACATAGGCGGTGCTCGCGTCGTGCAAGGGGCGGACGCGTAGGGCGTGGGGGCACTCCCGACGGGACATG
>JAYRFD010001390.1:0-4518 GCA_041908565.1 Polyangia bacterium
AACAACGTGCGCGCCCAACCTCTACCCTGAACCCCGACCCATGCGACTTTCCACGCTCTTCCTTTCCGTTCTGCTGGCCGGTGCCCTTGCCGCCCAAGTGCCACAGGCCTTCGACTTCCAGGCCGTGGCGCGCGATGCCAGCGGCAATGTGCTGAGCGCGCAGCCCCTGAGCGTTCGCTTCAGCATCCACAGCGGCACCGCCTCCGGGCCGATCGCCTACCAGGAGGTGCACGCCACCACCACCAGCGCCTTCGGCCTGTTCAGCTTGGCGGTGGGGCAGGGCGTCCTGCTGCTGGCTGATGTTCCCAAAAACGCGCCGCATCGCGACCGCCACAACGGCACCCTGATGCTGGAATTCGACGACGCGGCCGATCTTCTGCGCTGCTTCGATGCGCTGAGCCAAGGTGGCACCGTGCAGATGCCCGTGCACGATGCCTTCTGGGGGGCGAAGTTCGCGCTGGTCGATGATCGCTTCGGCGTGTCGTGGATGCTGCACTGCGCGCAGAACGCCGGCTGCTGAGCTCGACTCAACCGGCTGTGCGGCCGCCGGGGGGACCGCTGCGTACGACTCTGTCAAATGTGCAAACAGCGCAGGCTGCCGACATGCAACATCCGGTCGCGCAGACCGCGCATCCCGCGTTGCCTTTGACAGACCCGCTTGCTAGCGTCCGGCCCATGCAAAAAGTACGAGGCATTGGTGGCGTCTTCTTCAAAGCAAAAGATCCCAAGGCACTGTCTGGCTGGTATCGCGACGTGCTGGGACTTGGCGTCGAGTCCTGGGGCGGCGCCTGCTTCCCTTGGGAGGCTCTGAACGGCAGCGACGGCGCTGGCACCGTGTGGTCGCCGTTTTCGCAGGACAGCAAGTACTTCGCGCCTAGCGAAAAGCCCTTCATGTTCAACTTCGTCGTCGACGACTTGGATGCAATGCTGGCTCAGGCGCGCGCTGCTGGCGCAGCCGTTGATGAAAAGATCATGGACGACGACAATGGCCGCTTCGGCTGGCTGATGGATCCCGAAGGCAACCGCATCGAGCTTTGGCAGCCTCGCAAAGCGGCGTAATCGCCAGGCGGCATCGGCGCAAGGAACCATCTTCTGTGCGCCGGCGTATCGCCTGTTCATCTCGTCAGCACGTCCCCTTCAAGCGCACCTGACTCCGCGTCCGCCTGTTGCTTTGCACCGCGTAGCTGGCCGCCTGTGGTGTCGGTTTTTCGTCGCTGAGCAGGCGGTGCGTGTCTTGCGCTGCAGCTTCGTTGGGCGGCCACGTTCCCATTTCACGACTGGGCCTTGGTCGTGTGCGCCGCTTGGTCGCAAGACAAGAAGGGCGCCTGCGTGCACCGCTGCGTCACGTCCTTTTGCTGCGGGCCGCGTACAGACGTGGGATGCCCCGCGTGTGCGGCTGTGATAGAGCATCTCGGTGACGCGCGACATTCAGCCTGCAGGCAGTCCCGAATCCGACGTGGCAGAGCACGCAGCACCGCTGATTCCGGCGGGGCGGCTGCTGGCCGGTCCGTCCGGCGGGGCCGATGTGCGGACCGAGATCCCGGGCCCCAAGTCACGGGCTCTGCGCGCGCAAGAGGCGCCGTATCTGGCGCCGGGCACGCAGGCCTTGTCGCAGCTTGCCGGGTTGGCGTTTGCGCGGGGGCAGGGTGCGCTGCTGCAAGACGTCGACGGAAATGTCTTTATCGACTGGGTGGCGGGCATCGGCGTCGCGTCGATTGGTCATGCGCATCCCGCGTTGACGCAGGCTCTGTCTGATCAGGCTGCACTGCTTTCCTGCGGCAGCTTCACGTCGGTGCCTCGCGTCGAGCTTTTGCAGCGCATTGCACAGCTAGCCCCCCATCCCAGCCTGCGCCGCACACAGCTTTTTTCCGGCGGATCCGAAGCGGTCGAAAGCGCGCTGCGCCTGGCGCGGGCCTACACCGGTGGCAGCGATGTGCTGGCGTTTTGGGGCGGCTTTCACGGCAAGACAGCGGGCGTGCTGGGCCTGATGGGCAGCGAATTCAAGCAGGGTCTGGGGCCGCTGCCGACGGGGCAGGTGCTGGCTCCGTATCCCGACTGCGATCGCTGTCCGTTCAAGCTGAAGCCTGATCACTGTGGTCTGCACTGCGTCGACTTCACGCGTCAAGTGGTGCGTCTGAACACGACGGGTCGCCTGGCCGCGATCTTGGTCGAGCCGATGCAAGGCACCGCCGGCAACCTTCTGCCGCCACCCGGCTGGCTGCCGGCCATGCGTGATCTGGCGCAGGAACACGGCGCGCTTTTGATCCTGGACGAGATGATCTGCGGCTTCGGTCGCACCGGACGCATGTGGGGTCAGCAGCACTACGCGGTGCACGGCGACATCGTCACCTTCGGCAAGGGCGTGGCCGCCGGCTTTCCAGTCAGTGGCCTTGTGTCCAGCGATGCCATCGTGGCGGCAGAGCCGTGGTCCAAGCCCTCGTTTTCGTCGTCGTCGTTCGGAGGGTTCCCGTTGGCAGCGGCGGCCGCCAATGCAGTGACGCGCACCATCGTGGAGGAGCGTCTGGCTGATCACGCGGATGCCATGGGCACGCTGCTGCTCAATCGCTTGCGACCGCTGGTCGAATCGAATCCGATCGTGGGGCAGGTGCGCGGCAAGGGCCTGCTGATCGGCGTCGACTTGGTCGCTGACAAGACGACCGGGGCTCCCTTGCCCAAGCCGCTGTGCGAACAGATCTTTCAACGCTGCTTGCAAAGCGGCCTTCTGACCATGGCGTACACGCCGCGCGTGCGCATCAATCCGCCGCTGTGCATCAGCGAAGCGCAGGTGCTGCAGTCAGCCGATCTGTTCACACAGGTGCTGGCCGATGTGTCGCGGCTCTTGCGCGATCGCGGGGCTTAATGTCGACGCGGGCCTTTGACACCGACCTGTCATCGGCAGCGGTCGCAAGCACGCTGTGGCGACGCAACCGCCAGACCTTGGTCCGCGACTTCCGGCAGGCTCGCACCGACTGTCGGGGCATGCCGACGCACATGAAGATCGAGCTAACGAACTTCTGCAACCTGGCCTGCCCGATGTGTCCGCATCCGCAGATGCAGCGCGCCGTGGGCACGATGCGCCCGGCGCTGTTTCGCAAGATCATCGACGAATCGGCTCCGTACTTGGAATTCGCGTACCTGCACCACTTGGGTGAATCGCTGGTGGTGCGTCGCATCGGCGAGCTAATCGCATACGGTCGCAGTCGCGGCGTGGCCATGGGGCTTTCGACCAACGCGACGTTCTTGGATGCGGACAAGAGCCGGGCGCTCTTGGAAAACGGGCTCGACTTCTTGGTCATCTCGCTGGATGCAGCGTCGGCGGCGACGTATCAGCAGGTGCGCGTGGGCGGCGACTTCGCGACCACCTTGGCCAACACGCAGCAGTTCTTTGCCTTGAAGCGGCAGATCGAAAACCACACCACGGTCGTCGTGCAGATGATCGTCATGGACAGCAACCGGCACGAGATCGAAGCGTTCGCGCGCACCTGGGAAGGGCACGTGATGATCAAAGAAGTGCGCGACTGGGCCGGCCAGGTGCCGCTGCGAATCGGCAAGACCTCGACGAGAGTTGAGCACCCGAGTGCCGAACATGCGCACGTTGAAGATTCACAAGTCGATGGTTCACGTTCCAAGGCTGCGCGTTCCGATACTTCGCGCGTGGATCGTTCAGGCGTGGAATCGTCGCGCGTTGATCAGCCGTTCGCCGAGCCTGCGCGTGCCGGTACTTCGTGCGTCGTGTCATCGGCGATTGGCCAGGGTCTGCCGCCGTGCCGCATGCCGTGGAGCGAGATCACGGTGCTGTGGGATGGAACGGTGGTGCCCTGCGCCAACCACTTCGAAAAGATCAACGTGCTGGGCAATCTGCGCACACAGAGCCTGGTCGAAGTGTGGAACGGCCCCGCGATGCAGGCACTGCGGCGCGCGCACCTGCAGGATCAGGTGGCCGCAGTTCCGATCTGCGCAAGCTGCAGTCGTCACGCCCTGGATCCAGACGACTTCGTCGCTGTCGATCAGCTGACACAGCGCCTGCGCAGCTACGTGCGCAGCGACCTGACGCCGCGCCCCGGCCTGTCGTAACGGGGCCCCTTGCTCCAATTGTGGAAAATGAGCAGATGAGCAGGCGAGCAGACGTGCCGACGAGTAGTCGACGGCTACCAGGGTTTGCCGCCGACTTGCAGGAAGAACGACCAGCCGGGGATCGGCGTGGCCGTGGTCTCTAGCGTCGGCGCTAGATCGTAAAAGGGGTCCGGATAGTACGCGCGCTGGTTCAGCACGTTGTAGAAGTTCACGCTGGTCCACAGGCGGTTCTTCGCGAAGCGCGCACGGGCTCCCAGGTTTAGCTGGGCCTGCGCCGGCAGACGATCGAAGGTGATGTCGCTGAAGTTGCCGACGGTAACCAGCGTGCCATCAGTCTGCTGCACGGTGGCGCTGCGGAAGCGGTTGGGGTCGTCGTAGGCACTGACCAAGAGCAGTGTGCCGTTCAGATCCAGCCAACTTGGGATCAGCGGCAGCACCCAGCCC
>JAYRFD010001391.1:0-7865 GCA_041908565.1 Polyangia bacterium
CACCCCCCCCGGGTTGGGAAAGCCTGCCAGGTTGATGCGGCTTCCCGTCGCTGATTCCAGCCGCAAATCATCGCTGGGAAACGGCGCCGAATAAAATCCTTGGCTGCGGGTGAAGTCCATCTGCACATGCAGTGAACCGGGGCTCGACGGCTGACAAGCGACCGTCGCAGACAAAACACCAACGACTGTTCCAAGGCGCAGTGCTCGCATGCGGCGCAGTATCGCGCCGCCTCGCCTGTGCCTGTCAAGAACTGGTCTTGGGTGTGTCAAACCTTGGCGGGACTGCGCGGCCGACGCCGACTGCGAGAGCGATGCAGAACGCGGTTAGCTGCGACGGGTGAAGGCCCAGCCCAGGAGCACCAGGCCCGCCAACAAGGCCAGACCGCTGCTGCCCGTTCCACCGTGACCCGGCGCTTCGCGGCACGAGCAGCCAGTTGCAATCGCCCCGGATGCCGGCAGCTCATCGACTGGCGGATTGTCGCCGCCCTCCACGATGTCTTGGCACAGGCCGCTCTTGCACTCTTGGCCGCTGGGGCAGACTGCGCCGGTGCACGGCGACGCACAGCTACCACTGGCATCGCAAAAGGTGCCGGCCGGGCACGTCATGTTCAAGCACGCCGTCGGCACGCACTTGCCGCTCTGCGTTTGGCAGGACTCGCCGCTGCCGTTACACGGCAAGCAGTCGCAGGTCGACACGCAGGCGCCGTTTACGCACGTCTTTTTCGGGCCGCAGTCGATGTCCTTGCCCGTGTTGGGATCCTTGCAGGGATCGATGCACAGACCGCCGCTGCAGATCGTCGGAGGCGGACACTTGATGCCTTCACACGCGCTGACGCAGGTGCCGCCGTTGCAGACCTGCGATGCGCCGCACGTCACACCCGCACACTTCGAGTTCACGCAGCGCCCGCGATCGCAGACCAGACCGCTGCCCGTGGGACACGGAAATTCGTCCAAGCAGCTTCCGACGCACTTGCCGCGATCGCAGATCTGTCCCAGCGGGCAGGGCGCGTTGTCATCGACCGTGCCGTTGCAGTCATTATCCAGGCCATCGCAGCGCTCGGTGCTGGGGTTCACGATGGCTTTGCAAAAGATCTGACCCTGCCCGTTGCACTCGGTGACGCCGATGCGGCACGAGCCCAGGCGCGCGGTGTCTTCACAGGCCTGGCCGGCCCCCAAGCACGTCAGACCCGTGAATTGGAAGACGAAGTCTTCGTAGTCCAGGTCGTTGCCGTTGACGCCGGCCGCCCCATCCAGATCCCGGAAGTCGAGATCTTCAAATCCCAGATAAAACGTGTTGTCCAGCTTGGTGGATCGGTAGATCAGGTGCGAATACCAGGGCCCCTTGCGGACGGTGCACGCCGTGCATTGCACGTTCCATTTGTGTTCCGTGTAGTGGTACTGGGTCGCGTTGCCGTTGCCGGTGTCGCAGCAGGTGCTGGACATGCGGCAGCTACCAAGGCAGGAACTCCCCGCCGCACCGGCGCAGCACACGTCGTTCGAGACCGGCTTGGGAATCAGCGCAAGCCCAATCAAGCCACCGGAATAACGCGGGTTGCTGCGGATGCTGGCGACCGAGATGTCCAGCGGCAAGCTGGCATCCGAGATGTCGTTGCCGCCCTGCGTAAACGGAACCAGAAGCTGAATGTCACTGTCCGCCGCCGTCTGGTTGATGTTCCCCTTGCTGAAGCGATACAGCGGTGCGGTCGTGCGAGCCGATCCGTTGTCGTTCTTTTCGTTGTACCAACCGATGCCGAAGCGCGCGCCGCCGCCCTTGTAGATGAAGCGCACGCTGAAGTCGCACAGCGGTGAAAACAGCTGTGGCTCGACGGCAAAGCTGTTGTTGTTGGGAATTCCCTCGTTGACGTAGGTGACTGGATTGGCACTGGTCTGCGCGGTTCGCGGTCGCGCCGGCATCCCCAAAGCCGTGCCGTTGAGCACATCGCGATACGAGTTGTTGGCCGGGATCGCGGTGCCATTCGGCAGCGTGACTTGTGCGTTTACCGTCGGAACATGGCAGCACAAGGCTGCGATGAACAAGGCTCCCCAAGTCGAAAAGCAAATAGGTCTGCGCATAAGGCCCCCCTTTGTCTGTGCGCTGTGGCAAGCGCACGATCTCGATCATAACCAGGGGGACCGACGCGCGATACCTGCTTATCGCGTCACAGCAAAGCCCAGCGTGATCAGGTCGTAGTGGACGGAGTACGTGCCGGCCGCCGTTCCGCCCACGCCCGCTGGGTACGCCGCATCCGGTCGCAGCGGATTCGATGGATAGATCTGACTGGCGGTCGGATCGACGACGCGATCGCCTTGGAAGATGTGCCCGTACGAAAAGTCGATGCGCCAGTCGGCCGACAGAAAGTGCAGCTTGGGCACGAACAGTCCCAGCGAAAGCAGGCCCTTGTGATTGTCTGGCGTCAGCACCGTGATCGTTGAATCGGGTACGCCCGAGGATTCGAACATGCCACCCAGGCGCGCGCCGATGTACTTCCACAGCTTGGCTTCACCGCCGACGTGCACGGCATGCGTGGTCATCATGTCGCGACGCAGCGCCACCGGCCCCAAGGGATAGCTGCCAATCCCTTTTAGGTTCTCGATCGTGATGCCGTTCGGCGTGAAGCGGACTTCGTTGTGCACCGACCAAAACTCGACGGTGTACGCAAGCTCGACACGCAGCCGGTCGGCGATCGGCGCGAATTCGACGCCCACGCGCAGCATCGGCGGCAAGTTCAGCGCAAGCGAGGCATCACGCCCTTGCACCGTCGCTCCGTTGAAAATTTCGTTGGTGCCAAGCAGCGTGTCGACCGTGCCTTTGACGCTGCGGACCAAGAACGGAAACTGAAAGGCGGCCCCGATGCGCAGCCAGGGCAGCGCACGATAGATGGCCCCCAGGTTGAAGGCCGGCGTCACGGCGAAGGCCTGCGCCACCACCAGCGTGTCGTAGTCGGGCTGTTCCGGTCGACACATGACCTGCGGGCAGCCGTTGAGCATCAGCCTCGAGCGGAAGTACACCAACATCAGCTGCGGACCGATGCCAAGCTGCAGGCGATCGCGAAGCAGACTGAAGCTGGCAACCGGATTCAGCACGGCCAGCACCGTCGATCGACTAAGCGAGCCTTCGTGCAGCCCGATCAGCGCATAGCGCTGCGGCGCGACATCGGGCACGCGCTGCAGATCTTGTTCGGTGGCGTAGCTCGGCTCGGGATATCGCAAGAGCCCGGTGTAGGGAATCCACAGGCCGAAGCCCAACGTCACCGATCCCCAGGAATACGGAGCCAAGCGCTTGGCAAAAGCCAGCTGAGGAATCGAAAGCGGCACGCTGCCGATCAGGCCACCATCCCCGGTCACCGTCGGGCGCATGATGCCGTTTTCGTTGCGCGTATAGGCCACGTCTTGCAGCACGAAGCCCAGATCGAACAGCACGCTCCAGCCGCCGCTGCCCGCCCCCAGCCACGCATCGCCGGTAATCGTCGCCAGCGCAACTCCAGCTGGGTTGTAGTAGATGGCGTTTAGGTCATCGGCTCCGGCCACGAAGGCCCCGCCGCGCCCCACCGGACGCGCCCCATGCGGCGACACAAACATGCCGCCCGCCCGTGCAACACCGACGGCGCCCCACAGCCACAACAGGCAGATGGCAGACAGGCAGGTGGCCGGCAAGCAGGCCCAGGATCGTCGCAGCTGGACCCAGCTTTTGGTCCCTCCAGCGGAAGCCTGTGGCCGTCGTGGATCTGCGCCAAGTTGCATAGCGCTTTGTATCGCGCTCGCCCGTCGCTTGTCGAGCCGGGCGCCCGTGTTCCGTCGCAGCCGGGCCGGGCGACGTACGGCAGACCTGCCGACAGTGACCGCATGCGTCACGACGAACCGATGGGTGCAAGGCCAAGCGCGTTCGACAAACCAGGCCCGCCTGTGCTCAGCGGCCTGGCGAAAAGTCCCAATGAAATCCTAGAGATCGCGACGGCGCCGCCGTGATAGTAATTCGGGGGTTGTTCGGCACGCAGCGCATGCCGTACCATCAACACCATATTCCCGTTGGTTCCTCGTCGAGGAGAGCGAAAACATGGACGCACTGGGCAGCGAAGTTCCCTGGCCGCAGCAACCGAAAGACACCTCCGGCACCATCTACATCGCGGCTGCTGTCGCCTCGGTCTTGTCCACTGCCATCGGGGCAGGCGCCGGCAAGATTGAGCTGGGCTTGCTGATCGGCCTGGCCATTCCCATCGGTGGCGTGCTGTTCGCGCTGGCCTTGGTGGGCATGAGCATCGGTCCCGCGCTCAAGGGCCACAGCGGCAAGTTCTCGGACTTCACGTCGTTCTCTCCGGAAGTCGAGCAGAGCTTCGTGGTGTTCGAAAAGACCTCGTACGAAGTCAGCAAGCGCGCTGCCACGATCGGTGCTGCATCGGTCGGCATCGTCGGCCTGCTGTTTTCGATCATCGTTCTGACGATGGCGTCGAAAGAGGGCTCGAACCCGCACGCCGCGCCCGCCGCCGGCGCCGAGCAGAAGCACTAAGCAAAGCCGCCGCCTCGCGTCCCCTGCCCCGCTGTTCCCTCCGCTTCGCTTCGCCGCATACTTCGCTCTGACTGCTGTTCGCTCCGCGCAGGACGCTGCGGATGCATTCCACGCGCAGTGCTGCAAACACGGACCAGGAAACGCGTCGCTGCAGACGTATCGCGGTGTCCTTGCAGCACAACCGGACCGTCGGTGCTCCGTTACTTGGTCGCGGGCTTGCGAGTCGCTTGCGTCCACGCATCGGAAAGCGCTGCTGCCAGAACCGATCCAGGCAGCCCACGCGTCGCGATGTGCAGATAGCGTCCCGATCGCTGCGTCGCCGCCTGCCCGCACGGGTCGAAGGGACGCAGCGGTTCTTCGTTGGCCAGGCGACCGTAGATCGTGTCCGCACGCGTCGAAGAACCGGCACAGCCTGGTTCACGCTCGTCGAAGCAGACACAGGCGGCGCCCGCCCGCGTTTCCAAGCCCCGCCACAGCGCATCGGCCACCACAGGCTGGGCTTGCGTTGCGCTGGCCGGCAGCGCCGGTCCTTGGCCCAGCCGAGTCAAGCTGCGACAGCCATTGGGTAGCGGCGTGCCCAAGCTGTCGTATTCGATGCGGAAGTCGCGGCGAATCGCGACCAGCGCCGAAAACACCCCAAACTGCAGGTTGTCCGACGAGGCGGCCGCGTCCGAGGCGCGCGTGCAGCCACCACAGGTCGCGCTGTTCCCCATGATGCAGCCGCCGCAGGCTTTCAAGCTGCATGGATGCGCGCTGTTGACCAACAAGGCGACAGCGTTGCTGCCCAGATATAGCTGCACCAGGCTGTCCATATCGGTCGGCGCACTGCGATGGGTCGCCGTAATCAGAAACGGTCGCGCGCTGTCTCGTTCGCTGGGGGCCCGCAGCACGAACAGGCCGTTGAAGCGGCGCGCTCTTTCGGTCAGCACAAAGTGGCGACTGCCGCTGCGCGCGTCGCGTACTTCGACCGCGTCATAGCCCATGTGCTCGGCAAAGGCGGCAAACGCCGGGCAGTCATCGTTCTGCCAAGCCAACACCGCGTTGAAGCCCGACATCCAGCGTGGAGACCCGCGCGTGATCGGCGTCATGCTGCCGACGCCCCCATCGGTATCGCGCTGTCCGGCAAAGCGCTGCGCGCGCAATAGCTGGCCCAAGTCCATGGTGCGCTGCGGCAGGCAGTCCAGCCGTCCTTCCGCCGCGCCCGCGTCGGGATTTTGCGCCGCCTGGGCCGCCTCTGCTGTCGCCGCGTGAACGGCCCCGCACGGCGTCGAGGCCGACCACAGACCCAACAGAAACGGCGCAGCCCAGCCCAGCCACGCGACCTGCGTGCGTTGCTTGCGCACGATGCGCCGCTACAGACCCGGGGCCGGGAAGCGCAGCAAAAGCTCGCGCACTTCGCCCGCGATGGTGGCCAGGTCCTGCGTGTCACCGCGCTTCTCGGCCGCGATGGCGCGATCGATCCAAGCGGCGACCTGCGGCATCTCGCTTTCGGTCATTCCGCGCGATGTCATGCCCGGCGTGCCGATGCGCAGCCCCGACGGATCAAACGGCTTGCGCGGATCGAAGGGCACCGAGTTGTAGTTGGTCTCGATGCCTGCGCGATCCAGCGCCTGCGCCGCGCGCTTGCCGGGGATGTCCTTGTTCGAAAGGTCGATCAGGATCAGGTGGTTGTCGGTGCCGCCCGAGACCAAGTCGTAGCCACGCTCTAAAAGTGCAGCAGCCAGCGCGCGCGAGTTGCGCACAATCTGGTGGGCGTAGCGACGAAAGTCCTCGCTTTGCGCTTCCAGCAGGGCCACGGCCAAAGCGGCCACCGTCGCATTGTGCGGCCCGCCCTGCAGCCCCGGAAACACCGCGCGATCGATGGCCTGCGCGTGGTTGGCGTTGCACAGGATCATGCCGCCGCGCGGACCGCGCAGCGTCTTGTGCGTCGTGGTGGTGATGACTTCCGCATGTCCAACCGGCGACGGATGTGCTCCGCCGGCCACCAGGCCCGCGATGTGCGCGATGTCTGCGACCAGGATCGCTCCGACGCTGCGTGCGATCTGCGCAAAGCCGGCAAAGTCGATCGTGCGCGGCACGGCCGTTCCGCCGCAGAACAGGATCTTGGGCTTGTGCTTCTTCGCAAGCTCTTCGACGTCGTTTAGATCGACGCGACCGGTTTCCTTGCGCACGCCGTAGGCCACCGACGCGAAGTACTTGCCGGTGATCGACACGTTCCAGCCGTGCGTCAAGTGGCCGCCCGCCGGTAAGCCCAGGCCCATGATCACGTCACCGGGCTTGCAGAAGGCCAGGTAGACGGCCAGGTTGGCCGGCGATCCAGAGTACGGCTGCACGTTGGCGTGGTCCGCTCCGAACACGCGCTTGGCGCGAGCGATGCAAAGCTGTTCGATGGCGTCGATGTACTGCTGTCCCTCGTAGTAGCGCTTGCCGGGATAGCCTTCGCTGTACTTGTTCGACAGCGCCGACGACAGGGTCTGCAGGACCGCCTGCGAAGTGTAGTTTTCCGACGGAATCAGCCGCAGCTTGTCGCGCTGCCGCTGGTCTTCCAGGTCCAGCAGGGAAGCAAGCTCGGGATCGGTGCGATGCACGACATCACGCAACATGCGATGGCCTCTTAAACGAGCGGCCATCGTTTATCAGTCGAGGGTGCGCTGTCAACGCCGAGTGCACCGCAACGCCAAGCGGTCGCACAGGCCCCGCCGATGGCTGGCGCGAATCAGCATCCGCGCAGCGCCTGACTAGCGCCCGACTAGCGCTTGATGCGCAACAGCACGCCGCCTTGCATCACCACCCAGACGTAGGGCCCGACGCCCCAAAGCTTCAAGGCATTGCCCGTGATGCCGCTTGGCAAGGGCACGCTGTTCCAGCGCGAGCCATCCCAGCGCACCACGTTGCCGGCGCTGGCCGCCCCCCAGACTTCGCTGAAGCTGGCCGCCCACAGGTCATTGCCCGACGCGACAGGCGGCAGGCCATTGCCGCCCCCCAGCCAGTTCTGCCCATCGAAGTGAGGCAGCACGCCGCTGCCACCAAAGCCCCAGACATCGCTGGCGCTGGTTCCGGTCAGCGCAAGCAGTGGCAAGCCAAAGCTTGGGCTGGGCATGACGCGGCTCCACGCGGAACCCGTCCAGTGCAGCACGACGCCGTTCTGGCCCGCCGCCCACACGTCGTTGTCGGCCGAGGCCCACACCGCCGACAGCCGCGAGGTAACCGCGGTGTTGGTGGCCGTGCTGCTGACCCCGTTCCAGCGCACCGCGGCGCCGCCGTCCCCGACGAACCAGATGCTGTTTGGACCCAGGCCGAAGACGCTGATCAGCTCGCTGCTGGTCGCCAAGGTTCGGCGTGTCCAGGCCGTGCCGTTCCA
>JAYRFD010001392.1:0-3559 GCA_041908565.1 Polyangia bacterium
CGCTGGGCTGCATCTTCTATGAATGCCTGGCTGGTGAGCCGCCGTTTGACGGTGAGCAGGTCTATGCCCTGCTCGTCTGCATTTTGTTCGAAGATCCGCGCCCGATCACGGCAAAGCGCCCAGACGTTCCAGCCACGGTGGATGATCTGATCCAGCGCATGCTGCACAAGGATCCAAACAAGCGGATCGGCAACGCGCATCAGCTACTGGCAGAGTTCGCAAAGCTGCGCTTGAGCATGGTGGATCCGCTGCCCGATCTCACTGCGCTGCGCCAGCAGATTCCAAACTTTGCCGAGAAGGAACAGTCGCTGATCAGCCTGGTCATCGCCACGCCGTCCGATGGTGGCAGCATTAGCTCGACGCAATCGCTGGCGACCGATCCGAACGTCGCCGACCGCAACCAAGGTCTGCTCAGCTTGCTAGCGGGGCTCGGCGTGCATGCCGAGGTGCTGATGAATGGCTCGCTGGTTGCCAGCGTGCCGCACACGGCGATTGCAACCGACCAAGCGGCCAAGGCGGCCCGCGTCGCGTTGTTAATCAAAGAGGTCTGGCCCAACGCCGAGGTCGTCGTAGCGACGGGTCGCGGACAAGCCCACGGCACAACGACCTTGGGCGAAGTGGCAGAGCGGGCCGCTCGTCTGCTTCGTCGACGCGCAGATCCAACACGCGCGATTGCATCCAAAGTTGCGTCCGGAGTCTGGGTCGATGAACTAAGTGCACGTCTGCTGGGTGATCGTTTTGTCCTGCAGTTTGGACCACAGGACGTACTGCTTCTGGGACAGGCGAAGGAAGAAGACACGGGGCGCCCACTGCTCGGTAAGCCCACGTCCTGCGTCGGGCGCGATGCCGAGCTAGGCATGCTGGAAGCACAGCTTACGGCCTGCATCGAAGAGTCCGAGCCGCTGGGTGTGGTGCTGACGGCTCCGCCGGGTGTGGGCAAGTCGCGACTGCGCCACGAGTTCCTACGACGGCTCGAGAAACAGCGGATTCCCATCACCATCCTAAAAGGGCGCGGCGACATGATGAGCGCTGGCGCCCCGTTCGGCATCTTGGCTGGCGCCCTGCGTCAGCTCTGCGGAATCAATGGCAGCGAACCCCTGGTCGAGCAGCGCGACCTTTTGCGCGGACGTGTTCTAAAGCATGTTCCGGTCGATGCCGCATCCCGTGAACGCACGCTGCTGTTCATGGGAGAGCTGTGTAGCATTCCGTTTGATGATGCCGGCTTCGGCGAGCTTCAAGCCGCGCGCCAAGATCCGAAGATCATGCGCGAGAGCATTCACCGCGCCTTCCTTGATTGGTTGAGTGTGGAGTGCCAGAAGTCTCCTGTCCTTTTGGTCTTCGATGATCTGCAGTGGGGCGACACACTGAGTGTCTCTTTGATCCACGAAGCCCTCTTGGCGAATCGAGGATCTCCGCTCTGCGTGATGGCACTGGCTCGCCCCGAGATCTACGAGATCTTTCCGAACCTATGGGAAGGCCAAAACGTACAGCGGGTGGCGCTGAAAGGACTGGGCCGCAAAGCAAGCGAGCGACTGATCCAGCAGGTGCTTGGCCCAGGCATTACGCCCGATGTAGTGGCTCGCATCATCGAGCAGTCTTCAGGGAACGCGCTGTATCTGGAAGAGCTGATTCGTGCGGCAGCCGACGGCAAGCTGGATGATCAGCCCGAGACGGTCGTGGCCATGCTGCAGGCTCGCGTGGGGCAATTTGAAGCAGGGCCACGCCATGCCCTGTTGGCCGCATCGGTCTACGGCGAATCGTTCTGGCGCGGAGGAATCGCCGCGGTTCTGGACATTCCCAAGACATCGACCGAGCTGGATGCCTGGCTTCAGGCGCTGGTTCGTCTGGAGACCGTCGAGCCAACGCATGCCAGCCGCTTGGCGAACGAAAAGGAGTACCGCTTTCGCCACGGGCTGCTGCGCGACGCGGCCTATACGCTCCTGTCTGATAACGATCGAGCGCTTGGCCACCGCCTAGCCAGTCAGTACCTAGAGGCGCAGGGCGAGACCGATGCAATGCTGCTGGCAGAGCACGCACAGCGGGGTTCCGATCTCGAGCGTGCCGCTACGCTCTTCGCGCGAGCCGCGGAGCAGTCCTTCGAACGGCAAGACCTGAATGGCGTGCTGAAGCGCAGCGAGCGCGGACTGAGCTGCGGAGCCACGCTTGGAACGCTGGGCCAGCTACGCGCACTGCAGTCTGCTGCCTATATGTGGGGCGAGGACTGGGACCGTGCGTACGAAGTCGGATTGGAATCGCTGTCGCACTTGGAGCACGGCAGCCCACGCTGGCTGCGCACGCTGTCGTATCTGTTTGTGATCGCCGGCAACCTTGCCGATGGTGAGCCACTGCAGAAGTTGTTCGGACTGTTCGCCAAGATCGATCCGAGCAGCAGCGATCCGGCTGCGTACATCCAAGCGGCCGGCTTTGTGAGCGTCATCTTCAGCTTCGTCGGCCTGCGCCCGATGGCCGAGCCGATCCTGCGCACGATCCAGCGCCTATGTCAGAGCGTGCCGAGCACCGACATTCTTTCTCACAGCACCGTGCTATGGGCCGAGAGTTCCTATCACTATTACTTGGAACCGACGGGATATCGCGCGCTGTCGGCCGCGACGGAGGCCACCAGCATCCTGCGCCCAACCGAAGCCTTGCGTCAGCTGTGCATGACACAAGTTGCGCTGGGGCTGGCGCAGGCTCGCATGGGCGAAGTTCCCGCGAGCGTGCAGACGCTGCGCGACAACCTGCTTTTGGCCCAGCGCCTTCGCGAGCCCTTCAACATCTCGATGACCGAGCTGTATCTGGCGGTGAGCCTGTCTCAAATCCCAGAGCGACTGGCGGAAGCGGAAGGCATCGCGACCAACGTGCTGTGCACCGACCCCAACGCGCGGCCAGCGGTCATTGCAACAGGCAACTGGATCCAGGCCCTGTACCTGGCAGCCGGTCAGCACTGGCCCGAGGCGGAAGCCAAGGCGCGTGCAGCAGTCCAGGCCCTTGGCAGCTTGCCCATTCATCGCACGCAGGTGCTGGCCACCCTAACGCGGATCCTGCTGCAACAAGGCAAGGCGACCGAAGCTCGTGCAGCAGGTGATGAAGCGCTTCAGATCGTCGATGCCTGCGGTGGCATCGGTGCTGGAGACATCGCAGCCCGCGTTGCTACAGCCGATGCGTATCTGGCCGACGGAGACATCGAAGGCGCTCGCCTGATCTTGCAGGAAGCACTGCATCGTCTGGGCCTGTGCCTGGCCGAGCTTCCCGATGCAGCAGCCCGGCGACGCTTTGTACAGTCGCTGCCCGAGAACACCCGGGCGTACGAGCTTGCCAAGCAGCTTCAGCTGCGGGCGCTGGACGCTTCGTAGCGCAAGCGGATGATGCGGATCAGCGCAGAGACTGGAAGTCGAGCTTGAGCTTCGAGATCACGGCAAGGCGCTTGCCGGTTCGCACCATGGGGATGTTGTCGACAAACTCAACGTCGATGCGCATCGACGCCCCCAGGTAGCGCTGCAAGATGGCCCGCACTTCGTTTAGCGCGGTATCGGTATAGCGTTCGCCTTTGACGATCTTC
>JAYRFD010001393.1:0-12484 GCA_041908565.1 Polyangia bacterium
GCACAGCAAGCGAGCGCCCTCGCCCGCGCCGCCCGGGGCCAAAAGCCCCGCCAGCGTCTCTGCCGTCGGCATGAAGCCGTCTTCGGGACGCGTCGGACATTCGACGGGAACGCCTTCGCACAGGTGAATGTAGTGGTTGTTGTTCCACGACGGCGTCGGATAGATGACGCGATCGCCACGCTCCACGACGGCGCGATAGCAGCCGTAGATAGCCGGGCGAGCGCCACCGCAGACCACGACACTCTCGATGGGATAGGACAGGCCCAGGCTCTGCCGGTAGAAGTCGATCACCGCTTCGCGAGTCTGCGGCATGCCATCGGATGGCGGGTAGTTGGTCTCGCGCTTTTGGTAGGCGCGCGTGATGGCCTGCTCAAGCTGCGCTGGGATGGGGAACTCGCGCGGCAGGAAGTCACCGACGGTCAGGTTGCAGACCTTGTGCCCCTGCGCCTGCAGCGCTCGCACGCTGGCCGCGATCTTGAGGATTTCCGAGCCAACCAGGCCCAAAGCCACCGTGGACAGCCCCGCCTGCGCAGCGGCTTCGCCCGCCGGCCCGACGGGCATGTGAAGGGCGCAGTCAAGCGAGGGAGACGTGGAAGAGGTAGACATGGCGCGCATCATATTCAGTGCCCGCCGCTGAGCAAGCACGACCGGCAGACCCCTGACTTTTCTTGCCGCGATCGCCCAAAGCCCATTGCTCGACGGCACAGGCCCCGATTGCGTCCGCGTTCACAGACGGGAAAGCAGCTGATCGAGGTAATGGCCCAGCGCGTAGTCGAGCCAGCGACGATACGGCAGATCGCGGCTGACGTAGCCCAAATGACCGCCCTGCGCTTCCACGTGAAGATGGATGCCCGGCCCAAGCGGGGTGCGCTGGAAGTCCATCGGATCGATAAATGGGTCGTCTTCGGCGTGCACGATCACCGTCGGACGAACGATGCGAGACAGGTGCGGACCAGCGCTGGCCTTTTCGTAGTAGTCCAAGCGATCGCGAAATCCACCCAGCGGAGCGGTAAAGACGTCGTCAAATTCCTGCAGCGACATGCGCAAGTGGACGGGGTGGCGTCCCTTTTCGGACACGCCGTCGGCCTCGCGCTCGCGCACGTAGCGCACGCAGCCTTTGACGAAGTACAGGTTGAACAGGCGGTGATTCGGCGCGCAGATCAGCTCGGCGCAGCGGGCCAGGTTGATCGGCGGATTGACCGCGATGCCGGCGTCGGGATGGTGATGCGGACCGCCATGCCCGTCGCCCATACACAAAAGCAGGGCATTGGCGCTCAGCGAAAAACCAACGCCGATCAGCTGAGCGGATGGCTCGCGTCGACGGACTTCGGCGAACACACGACTGAGATCGGCGGCCACCCCGCTGTGATAGATGCCCTTGGCCAAGCCGCGACCTTGACCGCAGCCGCGGTGGTTGACGGTCCACACCTCGCACCCGCGCGAGGTTGCCACGTCGACGACCCGCTGCATGTAGTGACGATCTCCATGTCCGCCAAGCCCGTGAAAGACGCAGACCACGGTCTTTTTCGCCAAGCGCGGCGCCTGCGGCGGCGGCTGATAGATCTGCACCACCAAGCGGTCGCCATCACCCAAGTCCACTTCGGCCCGTCGAGGCTGCAGACGCAAGGGCGGCTTGGGCAGATAGTTGCCCAAGATCGACTGCAGATAGCCGTTGTTGGCCCACAGCGGCGGACGACAGGGCAGCGGGGGACGCACAAGCTTCATGTGCCATTTTCCGCACATCTGCCGGACCGAAGCTAGACCGCACATCTGCCGCCGACTGAGCGGCCCGCAGGCAATCGCGCCAGGCGAAAGGTCCGTCAGACGGAAAGCAATCGAGCGACCCTTTTGGGGCGGCCCAGAAGACCCCGACGCGGGATCCCCGACGTCGAGGACGGTGTGCGCTTAGCCCAGGCGCTGCTTGAAGCTGCCATCGGCAAGCTGCTTGACGAGGTCGTCGTATCCGCCGACCAGCACGCCGCGCACGAAGACCTGCGGGAAGGTCGGCCAGCCGCTCCACATCTTGATGGCCAGGCGACGCTTCCATTCGCCAAAGTAGCTGCCGTATTCCAGATAGGTGAACTGGATGCCAGCGTCGGACAGCGCCTTGCGCGCTTTCTTGACGAAGGGGTTCTGCGCCATGCCGACCACCACCACCGGGTCGCGGGCGACGGCGGTGCTGACTTCGCGCACCGTATCGGCGTGGAAGTTCTCAATGCGTTCAAGGACGTGGGGAGCAAGCTTGTCGTGCGCCAGCAGTGGACGTTGGGCCATGGGGATCTCCTGTTTTGGCAGCGGAAACGGAAACGAAAACGCAGACGGCGGCCTATTTACTTCGCAGATTCGTCTGCAGGGAAAGAATTGACAGCCAAACTGAATTTATGTTCAGGTCCACAAATACTGAACAGGAGTTCAATATGTCCACCCTGCACACGTCGTCATTTCCCGCCGTTCCTCCGTCGCTGAACGCCGTCCTTGAGCTGTTTGAAAACGAGCTCGCTCACTTGAAGTTTCCCGATCTGGATCGCGCCGTTTTGGCAGCCGCTGCCGACCGCGTGGAAGCCCAAGCGGCCGCCCTGCGCCAAGCCGAAGCCGCGCTAATGGCGACTCGCGAAGCACTGCAAGACAGCCTGGATGCGCTGCAGCACAAGTGTCAGCGCGCCCTGGCCTATGCCCGCATCTATGCCGAAGACGATGCCGATCTGCTGGGCCGGATCGATGCCGTTGAAGTCGTCCGTCCGCGAGGACCGCGCGGTGTGGCCAGTGTGCCGACCAGCGGGGCTCCACGCAGCGATGCGGCGACGCGCGGTCGCAAGCCCCGACGCACGGCAGGCGCCGACGATCCGCTGTTCCTGGGGCCGGCTGCAGCGGAAACGGGGACTGCGCAAGCGGCTTGATCGCGCGGCAGGGGATCCGATCTACCCATGTTTGCGCCTGCTCCTCGCTGGCGCTGCGCTGTGATAGATTGGGACTCCCATGGGTTTTATCGACGACATCAAAAAAGGTCTGCCGGGCCTGAAGCTGGCCATTCCCGAGTCGTGGCGCGTCCAAGATGAACAAGAGCGCCGCGCGGTCCTGATCGACGCAGAGCATCGCGTGGGCTGGCACATCGTGCACGCACCGTGGCGCGCCGATCTGCGACCGGAACACTTCGCGGATCACCGCCGCGATCTGGAACGCCACGCCCGGTACAGCTTCGAACAGCAGTATCACCAGATTCAGCTGCAGGCTCAGCCTGGGCAGGCACCGCCGCCGCGTCCGCCGGTGCGCACCAGCGACCCCGAATTCAATCCGCTGATTCAGGCGGAATACATCACCTTCGCCGGTCAGCCCGCCTTGTTCACGCTGCGTCGTGTCGCCTACGAGCCCGTGATGGAGGCCGTGGTCGCCAACATCCTGATCCCGGTGGCGACGGGCGTCGTCGACATCACGGTCTTTCAGCACACGCAGCAGACCGGATATCGCGAAACCAACCTGCTAAATCACGCGCTGCAGAAATACCCCGGCGAAGGCCCGCAGAAGCTGGCTCGTCGTCTGGGGCAGGCGCACTTCGACGATCCGGCGAACGATGCCCAGTTCCCGCAGCATCCGCTGACCTGTGTTCGCACGGCCCTGCGCTGGCTGCAGGATCTGCCCAAGGATCAGCTCGAGATCACCGCGCCGGCGACGCCACTGCCCGCCGCTGGCAGCGAAGTAGAGCTGCCCAGCGTCGGTGTGGCCGTTCGCATACCGCCGCGCTATGCGGTGGTGCCCGATGGCGTGCTGCCCATTCCGATCGGCGTGACGCTGCTTTCGCGCGTGATCTTGGAAGGCGGCGATGAACCGCAGATGCTCGACGTGCGACAGCTGTCCGGCATCACGCTGCCCGCCGAGGGACGCCCCGATAAGCTGATGGAGCTTTTGCAGCGCCAAGTGCAGGAATGGCAGCAGCAAGGGGGCAGCCAGATCGAAGTGCACACCGAAGCAGTTGAGCTGCCGCAGGATGCCGATCGCGTCGCAGAAGGCGCACGTGTGGCGCTGGCCGTACAGGTCAGCCTGACCTTGGGCGGCGTGCGCACGCACACCGTGGTGCGCTGGATCTGCGATCACGATGGACGCGTCTTCCGCAT
This sequence comes from Polyangia bacterium, assembly GCA_041908565.1. Classification (GTDB taxonomy): domain Bacteria; phylum Myxococcota_A; class Polyangia; order Palsa-1104; family JAEUJZ01; genus JAEUJZ01. Next base: position 4,110 of record JAYRFD010001393.1, read on the forward strand.
CGGTGTGGCCACGCCTCCGTTCATTCCAATTCAGGAAGCGGCCGCCGATGCCGATGCTGTCCTGAAGTCGTTCCGTCGCCTGCCGCCCAAGAAGACTGGCGGCGCGTGGCTGACTTCGGATCTGCGCCTGGCGCCCGCCAAGCGCGCGCAGCAAGCGGCCAGCTCGGCCACCTAAGGTCTGCGACATGCCCGCCATCGACTTCGACTTTCAGCGCTACGTCGCGCGCCGCAAGGGACTGCGGGCGGCACAGGTCCGCGAAGGCGCGGCCTATGCCTATCCGGGGGACGTGCGGCTGCTGCGAACGCTGGACAAGCTGCGCCCGGTGCAGCTGGCGCTGGACGAGACCGTGCGGCTTTGGGGACATGTGGCGCGCGCCGAGCTTCTGGGCCCAGCGCTGCGTGCGTCGCCCGAGCGCTTCGCCCACGTTCACAAAGCTGTCCGTCGCTGCGCCGAGATCCTGCACATTCCGACGCCGGCCGTGTATGTGACGCCGCAGCCTGGTGGAGTGTTGACGCTGGGCACCGATGAAGAGTCGTACATCGTGCTGGCGCAGGGGCTGCTCGATTCGCTGAGCGATGGCGAGCTTCTCGATGTCCTGGGACGCGAGTGTGGTCGCATCCAAAACGGCCATGTGCCCTTCGTGACCGCGCTGCACTATCTGACGCACGCCAAGAGCACGCTGGTGCGCTGGGCCGTGCGACCGGCCACGCTAAGCCTGCAGGCCTGGGCCCGTCGAGCCGATGTCAGCGCCGATCGCGCCGGCCTGTTGTGCGCGCGCGATCTGGATGTCTGTCAGTCGGCTCTTGCGAAAGTCGCAGACCCCAAGGATGCGCGCCAGCTAGAGCGCCGTCGGCGGGCACTCGCTCGCTTTGCGGCCAGCGCGTACTACAAGACGGTCGTGGGCTCGCTTGCTGATTCGGGCGCGTCCGCCGAAGAAGGCGAAAGCCAGGAAGACTGCGACACTGCCGTCTCGCGCATTCTCGACGATAAGGACGAGTAAGCGCGACTCAGACGATGTGCCGATTCAGGTAGGCGGCGTACTGCGGAAGTTCGGGCAAGCGCAGATCGATGACCAAGTGGGGGCCGCGGGCATCGTCCTGTGCCGTGTACACCGCCGAGCCGTTGCGCTGCCAAGCCGGTAGCGTCTGGTAGTCCAGGCCGTGGCGACGCAGCACGCTGAGGCGTTGCTCGGCGTCCAATCCTTCGATGATGCTGGGCACGTCCTTGGGATCGCTGCCGGCGCTGATCAGCTTGTGGGCGACGTAACGTTCCACGGCGCTGGTCGCGGCCCGCTCGCGCTTCCACGAAAAATAGTCGCGCGCGATCTCGGTCGAAGGACACTCGAACAAGCGCACGTCGAAGGTGTAGACATCGCCCATCAGCAGAGACAGCTTGGCCGATCCCTCGGCCGCCAAGCGTGTCAGAAGCCGCCTGGCATCGCTGCCGTTGGACATTGCGTAAAGCAGCAGATCGGTGCGATCGGCGTAGCCGAAGGTGCAGCCGAGCGCCGCGCACAGATGCGACAGCGTCTTGAGCAGCGCCTTTTGGAAGTCGCTGTCGAAGGGCTCGGCGCTGCGCTCGTTCAGTCGCTGCTCGAAGCGGCGGCCAAGCAGATGCGCCACCAGCGGAGTGCCACTGATCAGCGGGCAGTCGGCAAAGACCTCATAGGGGGCGATCTGCTCAGGCAGCAGCGGGGCAGTCATTGTCCCAGAGTATAGCAAAAGTCGGGGTTTAGAACCTCTGTGAACTACGAAGTTGCGGGGGGGCTTCTGGGCAAACCAACGCAGGCGTGGACGATCGAGCGCTCTGTGAGAGGGGCGCCCGTGGGCTGCGACCGTCGATCCGCTGTGCTGCCCTACACAGCCAGCCACAAGCGAAGCAGCGACGGGCCCTGATGCAGCCAAAGCGCCAAAACCAGGCCCCCCCCCAGGCACAGGGAAACCAGCCACCAGATGGGCCCCAGGGAACCAGCCACCGACGCAGTGGGCGAAGTAACAGGCGACGTGCCACTGCGCAAGACCAAGGCGACCGCAGCCTGCGCCAACAGACGCGGCACCACCACGGGCAGAGCAAGCACCAGGGTCAGTGCAAACAGTCGCGTACCGATCGCGTACAAGCGGCTTGCGGTCAGCAGCCAAGGGGCAGGCTCCAGATCAGAGCCAGGTAGGGGCAAAAGCTCGTAGCTCTTGCCGAAGACGGCCAGCAGCACTCCCACCCCATCGAAGGCAAAGAACAGCGCGCTGCCACACAGCGAAAAGATCTGGATCAGCGTCGACGGAAGCCGGGCTGGCGCCGCCGAGTCGTCGGGTCGATCGTCAGCCCAAAGACCCAAGCCAAGCAGTCGAGCGACCGACTGCAGCGTGCCCCACAGCACCGCGAAGAGCAGCAGCAGCAACAAACCGACGGCAAGCTCCTGCGCGAGCAGAGGGGCAAGCGACAGCGGGGTGTCTGCGACGGCTAGGCCAGGCAGCCGATCCAGGCCACGCGAGCCGACAAACAGCGCGCAGACCAGCCACAGCAAGAGCCGCGACAGCCGCGACAGACCCGGCAGCCATAGCAGAAGCGGCAGCCAGCGGACCGACAGCACGACGACGCCGATCAGCAGACCCGGCATGTCAAAGGCCTGCAGCCCCAGAACCGCCAGAGCCCCCCAGGGCAGGCAGGGCCGTCCAAAGAGCCGCGGCAAAACGCAGCGTCTCTCGGCCAAGCCACGGGGCCAGCAGCACAAGGGTCACAAAGCCCGCCAGCAAGCGGGCCAGCGCCGGAGGTGAAGACTCATGGATGCCCAGCCTGGCTTGCACCAGGCCCACCGCGCCACCGGCCAGGGCTGCCATCAAAAGCGGCGGCAACGCCAACAGCAAGGACAACAGCAGGGCTCGTTCGAACAGCGCAAGCAGAGCCGAGTCTGTCATGGTGTGGCTCCGCCAGCGTCGGGTCCGCCATAGGCCAAAAGCAGCCCGCGCGCCAATAGCTGCCAGCCATCGCAGGCGACAAACAGCAGCAGCTTGCACGGCAGCGCCACCGCCTGCGCCGACAGCCCCGACAAGGCCAGACCTGACAGCAGGCTAGCGACGAACAGATCGATCAGGACAAACGGCAAAAGCAATACAAAGCCAACCAGGAAGGCGGTGCGAAGCTCGGCCAGGGTGAAGGCTAAAAGCAGCGCGGGCAGCGACGGCGCAGCGCCGGGGGCAAGGGCAACACTTGGACGCATCCGGGCCGCCAGATCGGCCACCGCCTGCTGGTCGCGCGCCGGTGTGTGCCGGACCAAAAAGTCGCGCAGGGGACGCAGCCCGGCTTCAAGCTGTTGTTCGGGATCGGCGGCTTTTTGATTGGCGCCCGGAGCCGCAGCACCGGTCGACATCGCGCCGTGCAGTCGTTCAGCCAGCGGGGCCATCGCAAATGCCGACAACAGCACTGCCAGCAGCGCCGCCAACGGGGCAGGAGGAACGCCGCCCAAGGCATGCCGCAACAGGGTCATCACAACCCCAGCCTTGACGATCGCCAGCAGCAGCACACCCGCCAGCAGCAAAAGCGGTGCGTAGGACAAAAGGGCCGCATCCCACGACGGCAGACCAGCAGGAAGTGGCGTGGCGGGCAGAGAACTCATCGCCCTGAAGTCTCCAGCTGCTGACCGGCCCGGCTCACCCGATGGGATGGCCCACCCAGCGCAGGCAGATCGTCGTCTGAATCTGCTAGCTCATCGTCATCGCTCGCAGGCGGATAGGGTGTGCCAAGCGGCGCTCCGCCCGTGCGCTGCGGCGTGGAATCAGCGATTCGGTTTGCAGGAACTTCCGACAGAAGAGCCAGCCCTCCCGGTGCGCCTCCCAGCAGCAAATAACGACCGGCCGCTTGCACCAGATACACGGTGTGCTGCGGTGAAAGCGAAGCCTGGGCCACCACCGAAAGCAGCCCGGCTTGCGACGGTGATTTCGCCAGACGGACGTAGCGCAGGACCAGCAGCGCGACGATGAGCAGCAAGCTCACCAACGCCAAAGGACCCAGCAGCGACAGGTTGAAGCTGGCATCAATCGGGGGAAGCGGCGGCGTCCCTACCGACGTTGTTGACGCCGGACTTGTCCCCGCAGCAAGCGGTCCGCTCCACGACGCATCAGCCAGTAGAAGCCACGGCATCATTGCAAGATCTCCGTCGAGATCAGATGCCAGCCCAGTACGACTGTCAAAAATTTGCCCACGCTGTGCGCAGGCTTGCGTCGGACGCTGGACCGCGGACCCCACCGCGATTCAGTGCGCTTCGGACCAATCAGGATTCGCGCCAGGACCAAGCCCCCGCCGCCGGGTCAACAGCGTGCGATGACAGCACAGGTCTGGCATGGCAGGGCACCCGCCCGGCTGCGCGAAGAAGCCGAGCGACCTACGGATAGAAGAGAAACACGGCGGCCTTACTGAATCTTGGCCAGGGCGTTCTTCACTTTTTCTTCCAGCTTGGGCTTGGGCAAAGCACCGACGATTTGTTCGACGACCTTGCCCTTGTGGAAGATCAGCAGCGTCGGAATCGATCGAATCCCGAACTCCTGCGGCGTCTGCTGGCTGTGGTCGATGTCCATCTTGCAGACCTTCAGCTTGCCCTGAAACGTCGTGGCCAAAGACTCGACAGCTGGGGCAATCGCCTTGCACGGGCCACACCACACAGCCCAGAAATCGACGAGAGTCGGCACGGGAGCGTCCAAGACCTCCGCCTTGAAGGTCTTATCAGTCACATCCGTTACGTTCTGCGAAGCCATCTCAGTCTCCTTTTGGTTTGGGCTGGCAAGCTAAGGCCCGTGGAGCTTCTTCGCAAGCTCTGCGTCCCGAAGTCCTGGCAGACCGCCTGGAAATTGGCGGGAGCGTACGGGAATCGAACCCGCCAAGCGACTTCGCAGCCGCCTCACCAATTTTGAAGACTGGGCCGGGCACCAGTCCCGGTCACGCACCCACTGCACTCATATCAAAGCGCAGCGTCGAGAACAACGACCATGCAAGCCAGCGCCGCGGCGTCCGACGGCTTACTTGTCGCGCAGCGGAGGATACTTCGGGGTCTTGGCAGCGGGGGATGCGGTCTTGGCGCTCGGGGCGGCCTTTTCAGGGCGAGGGATCTGCGCCAGCACATCCAAGCGTTCAAGCAAAGACTGTCGTAGCTGCGGCTGGATGGGACGGAAGCCCAGCCAGATCTCCCACAGCGCCCGGGCCAGCTTGGGGTTCTGCGGGCCGGACTTCTTCTTGCCGTCGATGTACACGTCAATCTGGCCGACATCGTCGGTGTACAAGCGCAGCTCTTGGCCTTCGCGCAGGTCGACATCCAGCAGAGACAGAAACGCCAGCGTGTCCTGCCGCAGCTCGGGAGCGGATTTTTCCAGCAACAGCTCGGCCAGCGGCTCGCTGAACTGCTGCTGCAGCTCCTGCCGACTGTGGCCGCGCAGGAAACGCAGGACCGCCAGCTTGCTGAAGTGACCCCAGATGAAGAAGTTGTGCGCGCGGTTTTGCGCAAACAGACCGGATCGCGTGCGGTTGCCGCGATCGTAGGCGGCCGGGAAGCTCAGACGCGCGGTGTCTTCGACGTACAAGGCCATCGAATACGCGGATCCGTTGTCGCGCTTGCGCAAGCCAGTGCCGACCAGCGTGTGCGGCTTTCCCGCAAATGACAGAGGGCTGACGAAGCGCTGGCCGCTGCCCGGCTCGACGATCTCAACGGCCGACGCAGGCGAAGGCATCAGCAGCAGCGCGCCTAGCAGCAAGCAGCCCAGCAGCCAAGGTGAACGCGGTGGTGATTTCTGAACAGGGACTGCCCGACCTTGCCCTGACTTCCTGGTGGTTTTTTGACTTGTCCGACTGGCGGCATGTGTCTGCGACCGCAGCGACGCGGACGGCGGCCAATTACATCCGGGCTGACCGGGAGCCTGCTTCCGTCTGTAGGCCAAGACATCGACCCCACACCGGGCTGTAAAGTGGCAGAACACTTGCATCTTCTTTGTATTTATCACATGGCTCTTCTGTGCGTCTCTTTCCCCAATTAGCTTCCTCTTAAAAACCTAGGACTGCGAAGATGCTGCCGACACTCCCTCACAGCGACCAGGCACAGACGGCGGGTCAGGTGCTGTGGAGCCTCCCTTGGGCCGTTAAGATCCCACTTCTGGGGCTGCCAGCGTTCTGGATTGTGTCGTTCGTCATCTACCTTTTGCGCTGCGCCATCTTCGGTATGGAACGCACGCCGCGCATCGACACTCTGTTCAAGAGCCCGTGGCTGCCGCGGGTGGTGATGGAGTTTGGCTACTGGATGTTTCGCATCCCGGTGCGCCTGTGCATCGTGCTGGGCATCACGCCCAACATGATCACGTTCGGATCCCTGCTTTTGACGATTGCCGGGGCCGTGGCGATTGGCATCGGACACTTTGCCTTGGGCGGCTGGACTCTGCTGTTTGCCTTCACCTGCGACGCCTGGGACGGCATCGTGGCGCGGGCCACCAACAACTGCTCGGCCAGCGGCGAGTTCTTCGACTCCACCATCGACCGCTACAACGACCTCATCACCTACCTGGGCTATCTGTACTACTACCGCAACGACAAGCTGGCGCTGCCGCTTGTCGCCTTGGCCATGGTCGGCTCGACGTTGGTCAGCTATACGCGGGCCAAGGGAGACGCGCTTGGCATCGATGCCAGCGTCGGATACATGCAGCGCCACGAACGAGCCGTCTGGCTGGGCATCAGCACGACGCTAGCGCCCATCGTGTCGGCCTTCATCGAACCAGGCAGCCCACGCCCGCTGTATCACTTCGTGGTCATCGTGATGGCGCTGATGGCCGTGCTGACCAACATCACGGCGTTCTGGCGCATCTCGGTCGTAATGAACGGCATCAAGCTGCGGCAAGCGAATCGCCCTCCGCATGAATAGCCATCCCCTAACGCCGCGCACCTGGCCGCCCCGGACGCAGCGGCAGCCGATGCTCGCGACTCTTCTCTTTCCTTGACGGGCATGGTCATCGCCCCTCACACTGAATGTGGAGAGCACTCGCTGTCGGAGACGTGCCATGCTCGACCCCTGGATCATCGATCAGATTCGTAGGCGGGAGGAGGAGCGTCATCGTCGCGAGGAACAACCCGTGATCGATCCGCCAGACTATCCCGTGCATCCATCGGACCGCGAAGGATATGAGGACGAAAAGTCACCGTCGGACGGTGAGCGTGGGGTAGTCATCATCGACTACGGCATCTAGGCAGGCCCCATGGCGATGACGACAACCTGGAACGACGTGCAAGCCTTCGTGCGGAAGCAGTACGTGCTGCAGCAAGACCAAGCGCAGCACTTTGCGATGGACTTCGAGCTACCCGACCCGAAGGCAGAAGCCGGTACGGCGCGCCCTGCCATGGATGAAGCCAGCCTGGCTAGTTCGGTGGTTCGCCTGCACGGTCAGCTTTTGCAAGCCGGCGAGGAATCGCCCAAGTGGCTGATCCTGCGGGCCGAGGTCTGCGGTGAACGGGCCATGAGCCCGACCGCGGCCTTGCGACACAGCGCGCGGCTGCTGATGGGGGCGCTGGTGCTCAGCGGCAACCAGTACGTCCTGCGCTATTCGCTGCCGCTGTCTGATCTGTCGATGCCGACGCTGCAGCACGTCTTGGACTACATCGCGCGCGAGGCAGGCGGCCTGCGAAAAAAGGTCCTGCAGCAGACCGCGAGTCCGCCGCGCAGCGCCTTGGGCCAATCGCTCAACGACTGAGTCTGTGCGCCGCGAATCCATCGCCTAAAGCGTTCACTTGAAGCGCTCGATCGACCGCGCTTGTGCGTGAAAGCACCGGCTTTCGTGAAAAGCAGCCCCGACGGAAGGCGAATGTGATAGAAGGGCATCTGATTAGACATGTCAGGTAAGCCCAGCTCTACGACGTGGTTCGACCCCGCGCTGACGCGCCGCATCTTGGGATTGTCCTACCCAGTGATGCTGGCGATGCTGACGCAGACCTTGATCAACCCAGTTGACCACGTTCTCGTTGGTCACCTGCCCGTGGAAGAGAGCACGCCCGGGCAGACTGCGGTCCAGCTGAGCATCGTTCTGCTGTGGGCCTTTGGCGGCTTCTTGTCGGCCATCTCGGTGGGCACGCAAGCGCTGACGGCGCGCCGCATTGGGGCGCAAGACATCGAAGGCGCGGGCGCTATCTCGACCAACTCGCAGGCCTTGGCGGTGCTTGCATCCATCGTTGTGACGGCCCTGTGCTGGGCGGCTGCCCCGACGCTGTTTGGCTTGGTCAACAAAGACGCCAAGGTGCTTGAACTGGGCGTGCCCTTCCTGCGCTGGCGTTTCCTACAGATCACCGGAATGGTGACAACGCTGTCGCTGAAGTCCTTCTTCGACGGGCTGGGCAAGACGCGCGTGCACATGGGCGC
>JAYRFD010001394.1:0-5581 GCA_041908565.1 Polyangia bacterium
AACGCGCACAGGAAGGCTGGCTGGCGTCGCTTCGACGACCGCCGTCATGCGCGCTCCGCAGTGCTGACAGAATGCAAAACCTGCGGGCGTCGGTTCGCTGCAGACTGGGCAGGCCACGCGGGCGGGAACGGGGCCACCGGGACCCACGCTGCCGGCCGGGGCTTGGCGATCGTCTGGATGTGCATCGCGCGCAGCGCTGGCTTCACCGGCGCCGGCAGTCCGCCCGTCGAGCGGCTTGCCGCAGTCCTGACAAAAGAGCGCACCATCCCGATTGGCTCGCCCACAATTTCCACACCGTGCCATCGCCAGATAAGTCTGCAGATAAATCTGCCTGCCTCTCTTATATATAACTAAACAGAGTCCCTCTGAGCCAAGCGCAAAGTAGGCGACTCGCGTCGTGGACGCGAAATTGTCGGCCGGTGCCAGGCGCCTGCGATTCCTGGGGCTTGCCTGCGGTTCGACGCCAGCTCGCCGAGCGCTTCGCACGGCTGCCCCTTCGTCCCCATCTGCTTCCCCAGTGATTGAGAGGGTTTACAGCACGCCTCCGTCTGCGCTAGAACCTATCGGCTCTGTCCCTTGAGACATCCAGCGTCGCTCGTGCACACACATATCGGCATACACTTCGCCAGACTGGTCGCGGACGCCGCAGCGGGGCAGGCCAGGGTCCATCCCATGGACCCGCCGGGGCTCTGTTTCGGGCAGTCTGCGGGTTCGCGTTCGCGGGTTCGCCCGGTGGCTTCGTCCTCTGTGCGGCCGGCTCGGCGGCTTTCGGCAGGGCTCGGAGCGCTGGTCCTGTTTTTGTGCGCGGCGGCTCTGCCTGCCTGCACATCCGGTCTGGCCAGCGTGGCCAAGGCGCCGTTCCGCCTGCGGCCCGACACCACCGTCTGGGGATCGCTGCTGGGGCCCTTCGAGGGCTCAGTCGTTGAATCCAGCACCGGCAGCCCGATCGCCGGGGCCCTGGTCGTCGGCACCTGGGCCTTTGAAGACGATGGTGCCTTGCCAGTTCCCGCCGGTTCCTACGCCACCAGCGTCGTCACCGCGGCCGATGGGTCGTATTCCCTGCCCATCCTGCCCGTGCGCGAACGCCGCCTGTCGCTTCTGCGGCGCTTCACCCTGCTGGTCTACAAGGCGGGCTATGTCGGCTACCGATCGGACTATCGCGCGGATGACGGCACGCCGCGTCACGACTTCGCGCAGCTGAACAACAAGGCGCGCCTGGATCGCCTGACGACCGGCGAGTCGCGCCTGCGCAACCTGGTCTTCTTGGGCGGCGGTGGGCTGGTGCAGCGCGCAGCACAGGCCGAGGTGATTCAAGCCGCTCTTGAGCTGGCCGAGCTACAGCCCGATCGCCAGGCTCCTGCCGCGAAGGACGCCAAAGACCCGTCGGAAGCAGCTCGGTCCGCTGCGACAGACGCCGGAAAATCGGCGGCGGCATCTCGCCCCGCGCGCGATGCGGCCGATCTGGGTCCGCCTTCGCTGGCCCAGCCGCTGCTGAGCCTGACCGATGTCGAAGGACGGGCCTCGCAGAAAGAGGCGCGCGTCTACGAAGCCAAGGCCGCGCCCGAGCGCTCGCTGGTTTTCAACCCGCCGCTTTCCGTGCAGTACAGCGGCGTTCATTACCGCGCTGCCGATCGACCGGAATCGCACGACATCCTGCTGCGCGCCTATCGCCTGCCCAGCGGTCGCGACGCCGACACCCTGTGGAAGCGCCTGCGCGAACAGCTGGTGACGCCGCAGCTTAAAGAGCTCGCGGGACTTGCGCCCTTGGTGCCGCCTGCGCAGCGGGCTGCTACGCCGCTTCTGCCTGAAGCACCGGCCGTTTCTCCGCCGCTGCGCGATGGTCAGGCCGGGCGGCATGCCATGCCGATGCCGACGCTTCTGCCGAATGCACCGCCGATCGCGACGCCTCTGCGCATTGATGCTTCGCTGCGCGTTCACGATGCCAAGCAGCGGGCTTACGGCGTTGCCGTCCTTTTGCGTCAGCACGGCCTGGTGCTGGAGCTGATCTGTGGCGCCGATCTGTGCGAGAGCGAGCCGGCCGCCAGCGCCCTGCTTGTGCGGGTCTTGGGACGACTGTAAGGCGTATACGCCGCGCAGCGTGAGGTCATGATGACGAACACAGGGTCTGCCACCGACACGACAGGGCTCGCCGCCGTGACTCGCCCGACAGAGCTGCGCAAGGCCAGCCGGCTGCCACGGCTTTTCTTTCTGGGGACCGGGTTCCTGGGGACTTCGGCCGGGCTTGGCGCCGCCCTTTTTGCGGCCTCGCCCGCGCTGGCCTTTGAAGCCGAGACCACGGTGGCTGGTGTCGTCGAGCAGGCCGCCCTGCGTTCCCGCCTGCACCGCCGCTTGATGGCGCGCTTTTCCCATCCGCTGGGCGTGCTAGAGCCGCTGCGGCTCGATCTTTCTGGGCTGAAAAGCTCGCCAGCGCTCGCATCGCGCACCGGATCGCTGACCGCCTTGGCGCAAAACGCGGTCGTCGAAAATCCGCGATCGGGCCTGCGCAGTCGGTCGATCTATGGTCGCCTGGTCGTGCTGAATCCGGCCGAAGGCTACAGCCCCGAGTGGCAGCAGGACGGCGCCCAGCTTTTTCCGCTGGCGCGCCTGCATGCGCTGGGCTGGCTGGCGGCGGGCAGCGTCATTGAGCACAGCCCGGGCGTGCGGGCTCGCCATCACTTCTTCAACCCAGCGACCGGGCAGGGTCTTTCGCGTCGACCCGATCAAGGTCCGCAGGAACTGGTCAGCCAGTCCGTCGGCAGCGGCCTGTCCACCGTGCGCGAGGCCATGACCGGCACCGCCTTCGATGGCACCGGCCTGCCTGCGCCCGACTGGATCGCGTCGGAAAGCAACGATCTGGGGTATCCCGCCTTCCTGCGGGCGCACGAGCGCGCCGTCATCGCCGCCACAGCGGCCGAGCGGGACTCGGCCCTGGCGGAAGCGCTTCTGTGTGCCGGTTCCATGATGGGTGTGCTGTCGCAGATGGCTGATCCGGCCTATGTGCGCGGCGATCTGCAGGCGGTGCTGGCGGGCGATGGCGCGGGGCGGGTCAGCCAGCGCTTTGGTCGTGCGGCGATTCCGGCTTCGCCCGTACCAACCGGAGCCGAGCGCACCGCCGCGGCCCTGCCGCATCACATCCGCGAGCTATTTGCCGATGGCGAAGGCGGCGGCTTGGCCGAAAGCACAGCGCGTCGCTGTCAGCCGGCCTGGGGCTGCTATGCCGGGGGCGCGGTGGCTCAGCTTCACGACGCCACGCGGCAGACGCGGCGCCTGCTGGACTATCTGTTCCGCGGCGAGCTATCCCTGTCGCTGCACGAAGGCAGCCTGCGCATTCAGGCCGAGGAATGGTCGCTGGGCTCGGGCTCGCTGCTGGTGCTGGTCGAAGACGCGGACCAGACGCGGCGCCTGCTGCAGACCGTGGCCAGCCCACCCACGCTGGCTGGCGGCGAAGTGGCCCAGCTTCCGCTTTCTGCGGCGGACTTGGCCGGTGCCGCGCGCGTCGTCGTGCTGTTCCGCGGTCGCGATCGCTATCAAGAGCCGGTGGTGACGGCCGCTCAGATCCTGCTTTCCAGCGACGCCAGCAAGCCCGCAGCCCCCTAGCGCGGCGAAGCGCGGCGAAGGGCAGCTTTACTCTCCCGCGCTGCCTTGCTACCGTGCCCCGCTATGTCGCAATCCGTCGGTGCGGGCTCGCCATCTTCGCCGGGGCCGGTCTCTTCTGCGGTCTCCCACGCTGCGACACCGGGGACGCCAGGTCACTTGGCCTTTGATCCAATGACCTTGCCCATCCTGGTGGTCGACGACGAACCCGACAACCTGGATGCGTTTCGCTTCAGCTTTCGCAAGAGCTTCAACATCCTGACCGCGCAGTCGGGAACCGAAGGCCTGGCGATCCTGTCGCGCGAAAAAGTCGCCGTGGTCGTCACCGATCAGCGCATGCCGCGCATGAGCGGCCTGGAATTTCTGGCGCGCGCGCGCGCCCTGTCCCCCGATGTTGTGCCGATCATCGTGACCGCGTACACCGACGTGGAAGTGCTGGTCGAAGCGGTCAACATGGGTCAGATCTACCGCTACATCATCAAGCCCTGGGACGGCAAAGAGATGCGCGGCGTGCTGACGCAAGCGCTGGAGCGCTTCCACCTGCGGGCCGAAAACCAGCGCCTGGCCGAACAGCTTCGCCACTATGCCGGTTATCTGGATCAGGAATGGCACGGCGCCTTTAACTTCGGTCAGCTGGTCGGTGATTCTCCGACGCTGCAGGCCGCCTTGTCGCGGGCGGAACAGGTCGCCCGCACCGCTGCCACCGTCCTTCTGCGCGGCGAAAGCGGCACCGGCAAGGAGCTGGTCGCGCACGCCATCCACATCAACTCGCCGCGCGAGTCCAAGCCGTTTGTGCGCGTCAACTGCGCGGCGCTGGCGGCCGGCGTGCTGGAGTCCGAGCTATTCGGGCACGAGCGCGGTGCGTTCACGGGCGCCGTCAGCCGCCATCCCGGTCGCTTTGAGCTGGCGCATGGCGGCACGCTGTTCCTGGACGAGATCGGCGATCTGCCGATGGAGATCCAGGTCAAGCTGCTGCGCGTGCTGCAAGAGCGTACCTTCGAGCGCGTCGGTGGCAGCGAGACCTTAAACGTCGACGTGCGCATCATCTCGGCCACGCACCGCAACCTGGAAGCGCTGGTCGCCGAGGGCCGCTTTCGCGAAGACCTGTACTACCGCTTGAACGTCTTCCCGATTCACCTGCCGCCCCTGCGCGAGCGCATCGACGACGTGCCCATGCTGTGTCAGCACTTCCTGCAGAAGTGGCGGCACTACAGCGGTGGGCGAGCGGTCTCGCTGGAACCGGCTGCGCTGGGTCTGCTGATGCGCTACAGCTTCCCCGGCAACGTGCGCGAGCTAGAAAACCTGCTGCAGCGCGCGCTGATCTTGGCCGGTGGGCCGGCCGTGCGCGTCTGCGATCTGGAATTCAGCGGCAGTCCGGCAAGTGGCACGGCCGCGACGGCGACGGCGCTGTCTGCTCCGCCGTCTCCGCCTCCGCTGTCCAGCGATCCAGCGGGAGCGGCCGGGCGCACGCTGACCGATCGTCTGGGCGAACAAGAGCGCAGCGAGATCCTGGCCGCCCTGGAAAAAAGCGAGGGCCGCATCGCCGCCGCCGCGCGCCTTCTGGGCATCAACCGATCAACGCTGTACTACCGCCTGCGCAAGCACGAGCTTCTGCACCTTCTGCCCGGCCGCCTGGAAGAAGAAGGCGCATAATCGCGGCTTGCTCAAGCGGCCCGGCTGCGTGACCGTGTCCTGCTTCTTCGGTAGCGCGGGCCCGGCTGCTAGCCTCGCGTCTTCGTCGATTCGCCCCCACCCACGGGCGATTGCCAGACGCCGGCCCGCGTAAGTACACTGCGCGCCACGCCATGGCGATAGATCCGTTTGCCGCGTCAGAGGCCGAGCCACACAGCGTACAGAGCCTGCTTGCGACGGCGCGCGCCGCGCATCCCGGGCTGGCTGAGGTGATCTCGGATCGTGAGATCGCCGCGTACCTGACCGAGCTTGCAGGCGCTGCGCCGGCCGACGCGCAGCTTGGCGCTCACGCGGC